>DAINBS010000164.1:0-7213 GCA_036732805.1 Gemmatimonadales bacterium
CCTTCAGGGCGTGGTTCCTCGGCCGAGCCCGGGCTTCAGCCCGGGACTGTCGCGCAAGAGACGGGGCGAGTTCACACCGGCGTGTTCGGGCTTGGGAGTCCCGCCCTGAGAGGGCGGGCTCGGCCAAGCAACCAGACGCTGAAGCGTCAAGCCGTGGGCGGCGTCCTTCAGGTGGCAGCTTCGTTCAGGCGGTGCTTCCCTCAGTGTCGCGTGGCGCGTGGTCGTCGGGGATTCCGAGGTCCGGATGGTGGAGTGCCTGGCGGGCAAGGTAGGCTTGTGCGGCCGGCACAGCTCGCGGCGAGACGGAGCGCAGATCATATC
This sequence comes from Gemmatimonadales bacterium, assembly GCA_036732805.1. Classification (GTDB taxonomy): domain Bacteria; phylum Gemmatimonadota; class Gemmatimonadetes; order Gemmatimonadales; family GWC2-71-9; genus JAOTWJ01. The sequence continues at coordinate 322 of DAINBS010000164.1, forward strand.
CGTTGGCCCAGCGCAGGCGTGCTGTGCCGAGTACTCCGTCGCGATTCGCGATCCGGGCGCTGGCCCCCTTGAGCCGCTGCACGAGCTTGGGAATGTCCGGGAGACCGTCGAGCAGGAGCAGCAGGTGGACATGGTCCCGCACGACGCTCACCGTGAGCACCTGGGCAGCGTGCAGCTCTGCGGCCTTGGGCAGGAAGGTGCGCAGGAACGAAGCACCTGCCGCGTCAATCAGCGGGGCGCGCTCGCGGATCGTCCAGGTGAGCAGAGCATAGATCGTGATCGGCATGGCTGCAAAGTGGCGGGCCAGGCCACGAGCCGTTAACCCGAATCGCGCCAGCAGGTGCGAATCGTCGCCGCGACGAGGAGCAGCGGCTGAAGCTGGCGCCCTTCAGGGCGTGGTTCCTCGGCCGAGCCCGGGCTTCAGCCCGGGACTGTCGCGCGAAAGGGGGGGCGAGCTCCCGCCGGCGTGCTCCGGGGTTGGGAGTCGCGCCCTGAGAGGGCGGGCTCGGCCAAGCAACGAGACGCTGAAGCGTGCGGCGCGAGCGGCGCCCTTCAGGGCATGGTTCCTCGGCCGAGCCCGGGCTTCAGCCCGGGACTGTCGCCGGGGTTGGGAGTCCGGCCCTGAGAGGGCGGGCTCGGCCAAGCAACCAGACGCTGAAGCGTGCTGGGGGGGAACATGGCGCCCTTCAGGGCGTGGTTCCTCGGCCGAGCCCGGGCTTCAGCCCGGGACTCCCGCGCGGAAGAGGGCCGGGCTTTACCCGTGTGTGCGGCGTGCTCGGGGTCGGGAGTCCAGCCCTGAGATCAACTCATGCCTTGCCCATCGAGCGACGGGCGAGCCACACCCCGCCCAGCACCGCCAGCACCATCAGCGGTCCCGTGAACAGCATGAACCGCGTCCGCTTGCTGGTGGCGTCGGCGCTCCGGATCGTCTGCGCCTCGTCCCGGATGGCCGCGAGGTGGCCCAGCACGTCGGCGTACCCGTACCACCAGGCGTAGTCCGGGCTCATGTGGAACGCGCCCTTGTAGCTCTTGAGCGCGGAGAAGAAGAACATGTCGAAGTATTCGCGCTCGATGGGCGTGACGTCGTAGTAGAGGCTCGCCGGCGAGTGCATGGCGGTGGTCTGGTCGAGCTGGATGGCCGTGAAACGCGGCCCCGGCAGCAGCCCGGCCGAGCGCGTGGCGTGACTCGGCTCGATCAGGCCGTCCTCGTACAGCCCCGCGAGGATGTCGCGCGCCTCGATCACCAGCGCGTCGCCCGCGAGCTTGTGCGCGTCCGCGGACTCGAGGTAGCCCCGCGCCTTGTCCTCCGAGTGGCAGACCAGACACACCTTCACCATCTCGGCCCGCTTGGCCTGGTTCTCCGGGGTCGTGGTGATGTCGGTGAGCTGGCCGAGCGCCGGCTGCACCCCCATGCCCCAGATGATCTTGCGCGTCATGTTGTGCGACACCGACCGCGCGCCGCCACTGTCGGCGTACACCATGTGGCAGAACGCGCACGTCGGCGCCTCGTACGGCGCCGCAACCATGGACGCGTTCCAGTCCCAGTGGCGTCCCCGCGCGGCGTAGATCGAGCCGTGCTTGGACGACATGTAGGCTTCGTAGTTGGGGTGGTCCGGCCCCATGTGGCACGTGTAGCATGCCTCCGGCTTGCGGGCCTCCTCCAGGTTGAACGCGTGCCGCGTGTGGCACGCGATGCAGCCGTTGCGGTAGGTGAGCGAGCTGCCGTCCACGTACTGCTGGAGCGAGTCGCTCCAGTACTTGGCGTCGGTGGCGCCCGCCTGCGCGTGGCACGGGTCGCACCCCATCTCCATCACCTTGCGCGGCATGTCCTTGTAGTGGGGCACGCCGATGTTGCGCTCCCAGTTGGCGCCCAGGCCGCCCGGGTCCGGCCCGTACGAGTGGCCGGCGTCGAGGACGTGCTCCTTGTAGATCTCCGCGTGGCAGGTGGCGCACACGGTCTCGGCCACCCGCCCCTTGGACGCCATGATCTGATCGTGGTTCGTCCCGTGGCAGTCGGCGCACGTGAGCGAGCGCTGCGCGTAGACGACCCGGGCGTTCTGCGTCCCCGCGCGCCCCATGGCGCTCTGCTCGTACTGCTGCACGATCACCGGGTTGAGCCTGAGGTGACAGGGCGCGCAGGTCTCGGGGCGCTGCTCACCCGCCGGGAGGTCGGCCCGCAGCCGCGGCGGGGCCGCCGCCACCTGTTGGAGATAGCCGCGGATCACCTCCGCCTCGGCGTCGCTCACCGCTTCTGGCGGGAACGCCGGCATGATGCCGCGTGGCTGCCGCAGCTGCGCCAGGAACGCGGGGAGGGGCAGGGCCGTCCCCGCGAGGCTGGGGCCAACGCCCCCGCGTCCGCTGGCGCCGTGGCAGCCGAGACACCCCTTCTGGATGTAGAGCATCTCGGGAGGTGGGCCATCCTGAGCGGCGAGAGTCGCGGGAAGCACGAACGCGGCGAGCAGGCTCGCATGGGCCAGGGACATCGGGTGCTCCGGATGCTGGGATACGGCCAACCTACGTGCCCGCCCGCGATCGGCAACCTTCGGGATACGGAATGCCTGCAATCCGAAGTCGGGGTGTCGGGATTCGAGACCGGCCAGCTTCCCGCCCCACCATCACATAATCGCGATTTCACTATTCCCACATGAGGCCCGGTGTAGACTCGACCGGCACAACGAAGCCTGAACCGGTTCCTCATCCACAGGCGTAGCTCCTGTAAGGTCTTACGGGCCTGATGTCGACCACCGAGATAGACCTCCGCCGCGCCGCCGGGATCTTCAAGGTCCTTGGCCACCCGGAACGGATACGTATCGCTGCCCGCCTCGCCGATCGGGCCCCGCTCACCCAGCATCAGCTGCTTCAGGAACTTCCCTGGGCGCAGTCCACGGTGGCCCGCCACATCGGACTCATGCGGGAGCGGGGCGTGATCGCCTGCACCCGGCGCGGGAACGAGGTCGAGCTGCGGCTCGCCAACGACCTCGTCCCCCGGCTGCTTGCGCTGATCACGACGCACCCGACGCCCGCCGACGCGACGGCCGTGGGTCGGGCCCCCCGGAGGGAACTGGCGTCGTGAGGCGTCGCGAGTTCATCCGGGTGGGCTCGCTCGCGGGGGCGGGCGCCGCTGCGCTCGGCGGATTGACCACCCGATGGTACGGTCTGGACGCGGACACGATCCCGGATCCCGAGACCGACGGCGATACCGTCGTCCCGTCGTTCTGCGAGCTGTGCTTCTGGAAGTGCGGCATCCTCGCCCACGTGAAGAACGGCCGCGTCACGAAGATCCAGGGCAACCCCAGGGACCCGCTCTCGAACGGCATGCTGTGCCCGCGCGGGGCCGGGGGCACGGGCCTGCTGTACGACCCGGACCGGCTCAAGCAGCCCCTGATCCGCCGCGCCAAGCGCGGCAGCCAGGAGTTCGAGGCCGTCTCGTGGGACGCCGCGCTGAACGAGGTGGCCCGCAACTTCGACCGCATCAAGTCGGAGTGGGGCCCCGGCGCGCTCGCGCTGTTCCTGCACGGCTACGGCGGCAACTGGATGAAGCACCTCTTCACGGCGTATGGCTCGCCCAACGTCGCGGCGCCGTCGTACGCCCAGTGCCGCGGTCCGCGCGAGGTGGGCTTCGCGCTGACGTTCGGCACGGGCATCTACTCGCCCGAGATCACCGACATGCAGCACAGCCGCTGTCTGGTGCTCATCGGCAGCCATCTCGGCGAGAACATGCACAACACGCAGGTCCAGGAGTTCGCGCAGGCGGTCCGCAACCGCGCGGACCTGATCGTGGTGGACCCGCGATTCTCGGTGGCCGCGTCCAAGGCGCGCTACTGGCTCCCCATCAAGCCCGGCGCCGACCTGGCCCTGCTGCTGGCGTGGATGCACGTCATCATCGGCGAGGGGCGCTACGACCGGGAGTATCTGGCACGGTACGCGATGGGGCTCGAGCAGCTGACCGAGCACGTGAAGCCGTACACCCCCGAGTGGGCGTATCCGCGGACCGGCATCGAGCCCGCCGTCATCCGGGAGACCGCGCGCGTGATGGCCGGTGCCCGGCCCGCGACGCTGATCCACCCGGGACGCCACGTCACCTGGTACGGGAACGACACGCAGCGATCCCGCGCCATCGCCATGCTCAACGCCCTGCTGGGGTCATGGGGCCGGCGAGGCGGCTTCTACATCCCCTCGCAGGTCGCGCTGCCGCCGTATCCGTATCCGACGGCCGACCAGCCGGCTGCCGCGACCGCCGACCGGCCCGAGCCCAGCGCCTACCCGCTGTCCGACGAGGTGCTGGCCCAGGGTGTCTGCGAAGCGACCATTCCCGGCGTGCGCGGCGAGTCGCGCATCAAGGGCTGGATGGTCTACGGCTCCAACCTGCCGATGGCCCTGCCCAACCCGCAGCAGACCTACCGGGCCATCGAACAGCTCGAGTTCCTGGTCACGGTGGACGTGCTCCCGGCCGAGATCGTCGGCTGGTCGGATGTGGTGCTGCCGGAGGCGACCTACCTCGAGCGGTGCGACGAGCTGCTCAACCCGTACTTCCGCCAGCCGTACGTGGCCGTGCGCCAGCCCGCGGTCGAGCCGATGTACGAGAGCAAACCGGGGTGGTGGATTGCCCGCGAGCTTGCCCCCCGCCTGGGCCTCGAGGACTTCTTCCCGTGGAAGGACTCGATCGAGTACGCCAAGACCCGGCTCACGTCGGCGGGCTACGACTGCGCGGTGCTCCAGCGCGACGGCGTGGTGCTGGGCCCCCCGCAGCCCCTCTACTTCGAAGAAGGCGCGCCGGCCGAGTTCTCCACGGACTCCGGCAAGATCGAGCTGTACTCGACCAAGCTCGCGGCGCTCGGCTTCGATCCGATGCCCACGTGGCACGAGGGCGAGGTCGAGGATCCCCCCGCGGGCTACTACCGCCTCCTGTTCGGTCGCGCGCCCACGCATACGTTCGGCCGCACCACCAACAACCGCCTGCTGTCCGAAGTCCATGACGAGAACGCCGTGTGGGTGAATACGGCGGTTGCCGAGCGCTGGGGACTGCGCGACGGGGAGCGCGTATACCTCCAGAACCAGGACGGCGTGCGGTCCACGTTCACCGCGCCGGTCAAGGTGACCGAGCGGATCCACCCGGACGCGGTGTACGTGGTGCACGGCTACGGCCACACGGCGATGGGCCTGCGGTTCGCGCACGGCCGGGGGCTCGACGACAACCAGCTCGTCACCCGCTACAAGACCGATCCCATCATGGGTGGGACCGGGATGAATGTGAACTTCGTGACGTTCGTCAGACCGAATGACGTGGCGGAAGCTGAAACGGCAGTGAGGGCAGGAAGGGCAGAAAGGGCAGATACTGCCCTCGCTGCCCTGACTGTCCCTTCTGCCCTCGCTGCCGGCGGTGGCGGGGAGGACGGTCAATGACCCCCCGCTACGCGATGGCAGTCGACACCCGCACCTGCGTGGGCTGTGCCGCGTGTGTCATTGCCTGCAAGACCGAGAACCGCGTGCCGCGCGGCTACGCGCGGGACTGGATCGTTACGGAGACCACGGGGGTGTTCCCGTCGCTCCAGATGACGATCCGGTCCGAGCGGTGCAACCACTGCGCGAACGCGCCGTGCGTGAGCGCATGCCCCACCGGGGCGTCGTACTACGGGCCCGGCGGCATGGTGCTGGTCAACCGGACCAAGTGCACGGGCTGCAAGGCCTGCATCGCGAGCTGCCCGTATGGGGCCCGGTTCGTGGATCCGGCGAGCGGCACGGTGGACAAGTGCACGTTCTGCGTGCACCGCATCCAGAACGGCGTCCCCACCACCGCGTGCCAGGACGTGTGTCCCACGAGCAGCATCTACTTCGGCGATCTCAACGATCCGGGGAGCGAGATCAGCCAGGCGCTGCGCGCGCGGCCATCCGGGACGCTGCTGCCCGAGGCGGGCACGGAGCCCCGCCACTACTTCCTCCGATGACGGCCATGCCGGACATTACGAGCACGCGGGCGAACCCGCTCATCGATCCCACGATGCACATCTGGCACGCGGAGATCCCGCTGTACCTGTTCCTCGGCGGACTGGTGGCCGGGTTGATGGTGATCACCGGCGTCTGGGCGCTGCGCCGGCCGTCCACGCCCCCGTCGCGGGCGCTGGCCCTGCTTCCCTGGATGGCGCCGATCCTGCTCTCGGTCGGCATGCTGTTCCTCTGGCTCGATCTGGAGAACCGGATGAATGCGCTCCGGTTCTACTTCGCTTTCCGGCCCGCGTCGCCCATGTCGTGGGGCTCGTGGATCCTTCTTGCGGTCTATCCGGTGTCCATTGGGCTCGCGTGGCACCTCACGCCGGCCGACTTGCGAACCGCCGCGTGCCGCAAGCTCCGCGTTCCCGCATGGCTCGGCCGATTGGAGACGTGGCTGGCACGGCGTGAGCGCGGCTTGGCCGTGGCGTCGGTGCTCCTTGGCGCCGCCCTCGGCGTGTACACGGGCGTGCTGCTCGGCGCCCTCGCCGCGCGGCCCCTGTGGAACTCGGCCATCCTGGGGCCGCTCTTTCTGGTCTCCGGCATCTCGACCGGGGCCGCATACATGCTGCTGCACCGGCTCGGACCCGCAGAGCGCCGGATGCTGACCCGGGCGGACCTGTGGCTCATCGGGGTCGAGTTGTTCCTCATCGGACTGTGGCTTGCGGGCCTCATGAGCGGTGGTGCGGCTTCCCAGGCAGCCGCCGGGACCCTCCTCGGCGGACCGTATACAGCGGCCTTCTGGACGCTGGTCGTGGCCGTGGGGCTGGTGACGCCGTTCGCTGCCGAGTGGATCGAGATGCGGCGCGGGGAAGTGCCCGGGCGGTTTGCCGCGGGGCTCGTGCTCGTGGGCGGGCTCGCGCTGCGATGGATCGTGGTCGTCGCGGGGCAGGGTACTGGGTGGCCC
>DAINBS010000165.1:0-880 GCA_036732805.1 Gemmatimonadales bacterium
TCGCGGATCACGCCGGTCCGCCCGCCGTCCGTGCGCTCCACGCGGAGCCGGCCGCTCAGCACCAGGTACGCCGCGTCGCCCACGTCCCCCTGGGAGAACAGCGGCTCTCCACCGTGCATCCGCACAACGTCGAGGGCGTCCACGAGGGCGTCGAGCGTGGCCGCGTCAAGGCCGCCGAACAGCGTGGTTGCCCCGAGCACCGCGCGCGCGCGCCGGCGCTCGGCGGCGCGCTCAAGCATCGGTCGGCGGCACGAAATGCGCGAGGCGCTTGATGTTCAACAGATGCCGGTAGCTCACGTTGTCGGTGGTCGAGTTGCCGCCGAACGTGCCGCACCCGAGCGTGAACGACGGCTCGAGTCCGCTGGTGAGCCCCACCACGCCCTGCACCGACGGCGAGTTCACGAGGATCCGGCCGGCGGGGATCAGCCGCCCGAACCGCTCGATGAGCGCCGGGTTGCGCGTGTGGATGCCCGCGGTGTGACCGGCCCCGTGGAACTCGAGCAGCCGCCGCGCGAGCGCGATCCCCTCGTCCGCGGTCTCCACCGTGAACAGCGACAGCACCGGGAAGATCTTCTCGCCGGCGAGCGGGTTCGTGGGTGACGCGTCGTCGGTGGGCGCCACGACGACCCTGATCGGATGGGGCCGGGTGATCTTCACCATGCCGGCGATGCGCTGGGCGTCCTGGCCGATGATCTGGGGACGCCACGTCCCGGTGGCCGGATCGATCGCGGCGGCCATGGCTCGTGCGGTCTCCTCCGGCGTGAGCACCGCGGCGCCGGCACGCTCCAGCGCCTCGACGAACCGCGCCCGCAGCGGCTGCTCGACGATCAGGTTGTGCTCGGCCCCGCAGATGAGGCCGTTGTCGAACGACTTGCTCAGG
>DAINBS010000165.1:890-2913 GCA_036732805.1 Gemmatimonadales bacterium
GGCCTGCGCCGCCTGGTCGGGATCGGCATCCGCGCAGATCAGCGTAGGGGTGTTCGCCGGGCCCACGCCAATGGCCGGCGTGCCGGAGCTGTACGCCGCCCGCACCATTCCCGCGCCGCCCGTGGCGAGGACCAGCGACACGCCGGGATGGCCGAGGTACATGGCGGTCTTCTTGCGGCTGCTGCGTTTCTGGATCCACTGCACCAGGTCGGGCGGGGCTCCCGCCTGCTCGAGCACGCGCCGGATCAGCTCACCTGTCGCGTTCCCCACCTCCAGCGCCGCCCGATGGAAGCTCAGGATCAGCGCGTTGCCGCCTTTGAGCGCGATCATGGTCTTGAACACCGCCGTCGCCACCGGATTGGTCATCGGTATCAGCGCGAAGACGACCCCGGCCGGGCTCGCCAGCTCGGTCACGCCGCGGTCGGCGTGTGTCTCGAGGAGTCCCCGTCCAGGGCGGCCGGCCAGCGCGCGGTAGACACCGAGGCTCGCCATCTGGTTCTTGCTGGTCTTGTCCGCGACGTTGCCGAGGTGCGTCTCCTTCACGGTCGCGGCAGCCAGTTCCCCGGCCTTTTCCGCCACCGCCTGCGCGATCTGTGCGAGCAGCCCGTCAACGCGCTCGTCCGTCCAATCCTCGAAGGCGCGGAGGGCCGCCTGCGCCCGGGCCACGGTCGCATCCACGTCGGGATCGGGATCGGTGACCGCGAACTCAGCCAGCCGTTTCGTGGTCGAACGCAGCTTGCGGGCGGCGTCCCGACCGAGGGCGCGGTACACCTGGACACCGATGCGAGGGTGTTCGTCGAGCAGGCGGTCAATCGCCTCCGCCGACAGTCGCCGCGCCTTGACGTCGGTGTGGCTCCAGGCGCTGGCGGACCGGGGCAGCGAGTCGAGCAGGCTCAGCTCGCCCACGACCGATCCTGGCTCCAGGAACCCGAGCACGCCGTCCGAGTCCACCTCGGGGCGGGCCAGCTCCAACCGGACCTCGCCGCCGTCAATGATGTAGCAGCTGTCGCCCACGCTGCCCTCCTCGAACAGCAGGGTTCCAGCGGGGAACTCGACCGGCTCGAGATACCGCTCCAGGACGGAGCGTTCCTCGGCGGCCAGACCATCCAGTGGTTCCGGCAGGCTCATGGGGCCTCGATGAGAGTGTTTGGGACTGGGAAGCGTGCAATCTGGGGGGGGACCGGCCCGGAGCGAAAGGGGGTGCTGCCGCGCCGGTGCGGTCGCGAATCCGTCGGAATCGGCCCAGCTACCGCGACGACCGCGGTGAAGACCTACCCCTCCGGCGGCGGGTACTTCGCCGCCAGGCGCCGAACGGTGTTCGCGGTCCGGAACGTGCCCCGCAGGCCCAGCGTCCTTTCCAGCTGGGCGAGCGACGTCAGCATTTCCATGGACCGGACCCGGTAGAACCAGTACAGCTCGCGCCCGCGCACGCGGAACTGCTCGACGTCGGTGTTGAGCGCTCGCGCGGCGCGGGCGGCCTTCCGCCCGAGCGGCGCCGGGAAGAACCCCACGTAGACTCCGCCGCCGGCCGGCACGTCCCGGAACGCCCGATATCGCGCGACTGCGGCGATCTCGGCCCTGGTGCGGACGAAGGTCGCGACGTCGTAGCCGAGCGCCTGTTTCAGGTGCCGGCTGATGCGGGCCTCGAGCCGCTTCGGGTCCCGGGAACGGGACTCGAAGGTGACGTTCCCGCTCCCGATGAACGTCTCGACACGGGCGAGCCCGAGCTGCTCGAGCAGCCGGCGCAAACGGTCCATCTTGATGAAGCGGCCGCCCACGTTGACGGCGCGCAGCAATGCCACGTACCGCGTCACCACGCCAGGTCCGCCACGGCGTGCAGGCGCCCGCCCCGCATGACGTGGGTCACCGTGCGGAACGCCCGGACGTCGGCGCGGGGGTCCTCGGCCAGCACGACCAGGTCCGCCAGCTTCCCGGCCTCCAGCGTGCCGAAGTCGTTCAGGCGGCCCATGGCCAGCGCGCCGTTCCGGGTCATGCGTTCCCAGTAGAGCGACAGGATGATCGC
>DAINBS010000165.1:2923-4047 GCA_036732805.1 Gemmatimonadales bacterium
TCCGCCGGTGAGAGCCCAGCGGCCTGCATGGCTTCGAGCTCCTGGTAGAGGGACGGCCCATGCAGCGTCAGCGGATTCCCCGCGTCGGTGGCGGCGGCGACCGTGCGCCCCGCGGCGTGCACCCGGCGCAGGTTCTCCGCCATGATCCGTTTGGCAGCGCCCACGGCCTCCAGGCGCCGGTACGCCACCTCCGGCGAGCGCATCCGCTCGGGGACGTACGGCCGCAGGCGCGCGACCGCTCCGATCTTCTCCACGGTGGCGGAATCCACGCATCCGTTGGGATCGTCGATCGGGTGCGGCGCGTTCAGGGTGACCGAGGCGATCGCGCGGCTCCAGTTGCCCGACACGACGAGCGTCGGCGCGTAGATCGCGTCGTTGGCCGCGAGCAGGGCGAGGAACTCGTCGTCCACGAGCGTGTCATCCACGCTGTGGACCAGCAGGCGCGCGCCGGCGCGCAGTGCCTGCTTGGCCTCCCTGAGGCTCGTCGCGTGCGCGATCAGGTCGAGCCCCGCCGCCTTCGCGGCGGCGCCCAGCTCCATGAGCCGGGCGTCGAGCGTGTCACGCCGGTCCGGACGGGGCACCAGGTACCAGACCTTCACGGCCGAGGCACCCATCCCCACCAGCCGCTGCACGCTCGCCCGCACCTCGGCCGCCGTCCCCATGGGGAGGAACGTGTAGATCGTGTCGTCCACGTTGAGCGCCGGCACGGACGCGTGCGTGACGAGAGGACCGGCCGCGCGGACGTGTGGCGCTAGGGGATCGGGCTCGGCGCGTGCGGGCAGCGCCGTGGTCCAGGGGTGCCCGCCCACGTCGTACACGGCGGTGATGCCGGTGCACAGGTACGAGCGGAACCACCGCTCAGGATGGGCGCGCAGATCCCTCGCCGTTTGAGGATAGGGGTAGATGTCCGGCGCCGGGAGCCCGTCGGGCCGCCCGTCCAGCCAGCCCGTCTGGCTGAAGTGGACGTGCGCGTCCACGAGGCCGGGCGTGACGAAGCGCCCGGTGAGGTCCATCCGCTCGGCGCCCGCGGGCACCGCGCAGGCCGCGGCCGTGCCGACGCACGCGATCCGGCTGCCGTTCACGACGATCACGGCGTGCTCGATGGCCGGCGCGCCCGTGCCGTC
>DAINBS010000165.1:4057-7153 GCA_036732805.1 Gemmatimonadales bacterium
CGCCAGTGAAGGCGCGGGTCTGTGCCGCGGCAGGAGAAGCGGCCAGCAGCAGGAGGATGCGGATCACGGCTCGGTTCGACATGGGATGCGGGCTCGCGTGGCGGGGGCAGGAGAACATAGGCCGCGCGCGCCGGCCCGGCCAGCGCGGGCGCCGCGCGGGGTCCACGCTTCGACCCCCCGCAGGCCCATCTCACCGCAGGACGGCGCTTCCTGTAGCTTTCGGCCGAACCAACCCCCCGACCATGCGCGCACTTCGTAATTGGATGTTGGTCATTGGCCACTGTGCCTTCGCGCTGCCCCTCCAGGGGCAGGCCGATCCCCGCGTCGCCCGGTTTCCCATCGCCGACTCGCCCATCCAGCTCGCGGGCGACGTGCGCCCCCAGCAGTACCTCGGCGTGCAGGGCCGGATGGCCGCCTGGCTCGGCAAGGAGACCGGCGAGGCGGAGCTGTGGGTGCACCCGCTCAAGCTGGCGCAGGACTTCCAGCTCGATTTCCGGATTCCGGACTACACCGACGCCGTGCGCGGCGTGGACGTGGCGCGCACGGTGACCGTGCGGCCCGAGCTCACGACCATCACCTACAGTCATGCCACGTTCACGGTGCGCGAGCACATCCTGGTGCCGCTCGACGTTCCCGGCATCGTGGTGCTGCTCGAGGTCGAGTCGTTCCGGCCGCTCGAGATCATCGCGAGCTTCCGGACCGTCTTCCAGTACGCGTGGCCCGCGGCGTTCGGCGGCCAGTACACTGTCTGGAGCGAGCCCGACAACGCGTTCCTCCTGTCCGAGAGCCTGCGGCGCCGCAACGCGCTGATCGGCTCCCCCTGGGCCGGCGCTGCGTCGTCCCACCCGGCGCACGCCCTGCCCGACGCGCCGAGCGTGTTCACGATCCGCGTGGACAGCGCGCGCGCGTCGCGGGAGTTCATTCCCATCGCGATCGCCGCGGGCGAAGCGCCACGCGACACGGTCCGCGCCTGGTATCGCCGCCTGCTCACCGAGACACGGGCGCTGTACGAGGCCAAGCGGGCCCACACCGATTCGCTCGTGCAGCGAACGGCGCGCATCGACACGCCCGACGACGATTTCGACCGCGCGGTGGCCTGGAGCATCGTGAACCTGGACGAGCAGGTCGTCTGCAACCCGGACCTGGGCTGCGGGCTCGTGGCTGGCTGGGGACCGTCCGGCAAGAGCACGCGGGCGGGCTTCGGCTGGTTCTTTGGCGGCGACGCGGCCATCAACTCGCTCGCCATGGACGCGGCGGGCCTCTGGCCGCAGGTGGCCCAGGGGCTGCGGTTCCTGGCGCGCTACCAGCGGGAGGACGGCAAGGTCCCGCACGAAATCTCGCAGGCGGCGGCACGGATCCCGTGGTTCACCGAGTTCCCATACACGTACTACCACCTCGATACCACTCCGTACTGGATTCTCGCCGTCTGGCGCTATTGGCTCGCATCGGGTGACCAGGCCCTGCTCGACGAGCTGTGGCCCAACGTGGGGCGGGCGTACCGCTGGAGCGTCGGGCGCGACACCGACGGCGACGGCCTGATCGAGAACGGGCCCGAGAACCTGGGCGCCATCGAGGTGGGGGCACTGGGCGAGGGCCTGCACGAGGACATCTACGTCGCGGCGATCTGGATCGAGGCGCTGAAGGCCGTGGAAGACCTGGCCCGCGTCCAGGGCGACGCTGCGATGGCCGACGCCGCCGCCCGCCGCCACACGGTCGCCCGGCGCACGGTGAACGAGCGGCTGTGGCGCGAGCGCGAAGGACACCACGCGTTCGGGCTCCTCACGTCGGGTGCCACCAACGACAACCTGACCGTGTGGCCCGCGACCCCGGCGGCGTTCGGCCAACTCGACGCCGAGCGCGCGCGGCGGACGCTGGTCAAGCTGGCCACCGACTCGATCTCGGCCGACTGGGGCGCGCATTTCCTCTCCACGGGAAGCCCGCTGTACGACCCCATGGGCTACAACGCCGGCGCCATCTGGCCGTTCGTCACGGGCTTCGCGATCCTCGGCCAGTACCGCTATCAGCGTCCGTTCGCGGGCTTCCCGCTGATGGACGCGATCGCCCAGATGACGTTCCACTTTGGCCGAGGGCGGCATCCGGAGCTGCTGTCGGGCTCGTACTATCGGCCGCTCGACACGGCCGTGCCCCAGCAGTTTTTCGCCACCTCCATGCTCGTGTCGTCCGCCTTCACCGGCATGCTCGGCTGGGAGCCCGACGCGCCGCGCAACCGCGCACGCCTGGCCCCTCAGCTTCCCGCCAACTGGCCTGTGGTGCGGGTGCACGGACTCCGCGTCGGGGCGGCGACGGTGCAGGCGGTCATCCAGCGGGGGCCGGGCTCGCTCGTGCTTCAGCTGCGGGCCGACGGCGGCTCACCCACCCTGGCACTCGAGCTGCCGGTGCCCGCTGGTGCACGGGTGGCTGCGGTGACCGTGAACGACAGCGCGCGGCAAGTCGAGCGTCTGGATGGCCCCTCGCCGCGGGTGCGGCTCGAGATGCCGCTCGGCACCCGGCCGCAGACCGTGGCGCTCACCTGGGAGGGCGGCCTCGACGTCGTGCCACCGGCGCCGCGGCTCACACCAGGGCAGACCAGTGACGGCATCCGCGTGCTCGATCTGGCGTGGCGCGACGGCGGCTGGGACCTGCTTGTCGAAGGCGTGCGGGGGCGCTCGTACGACCTGCTGCTGTCCGGGGTCGTGCCGCGCCGCGCCGAGGGGGCGACGATCGTCCCGCGGGCCGACTTCTTCACCGGGCTCACGATCGAGTTCGCCGCGGGCACGGGCCGCGAGACCCGCCGCATCCGCCTCATGCCGTAGGCATGACGCTCACGGTCGGGGCGTTCGATCCCGATGCCTGGGCCGGGCTCGTGCTCACCGACCGGCCGGGGCGCGGCGTCGCGCTGCGCTGGGCCATCGAGCGGGGCGGCGAGCGGGCCGATGGCCCCGGACTGCTCTACCTCGTCCACGACGTGGGTCCGCACGATCCCGACGGGCGCTACGGGCTGATCTCGTTCGACACGGAGCTGCCCTTCGGAAAGGGCAACGAAACGCCCATCGTGGCCAAGGGCTATCGATCCGCGGGGCTCGTGCTGGAATGGGC
>DAINBS010000166.1:0-7120 GCA_036732805.1 Gemmatimonadales bacterium
CATGCGGTGGGTGATGTACACGATGCCGCGACCCTGGCGGCGCAGCTCGAGGATGCGGGCGAACAGGGTTTCGACCTCGTGCTCCCGCAGGGCGCTGGTGGGCTCGTCGAAGATGAGGAGCTGGGCGTCGTGGGCGAAGGCCCGCGCGATCTCGAGCTGCTGCCGGCTGGAGAGGGGGAGGTCGGCCACGCGCTGCCGCGGCGAGACGTCCAGCTCCATGTCGCGCAGGATCCGCTCGGCCGCCGCGTGCTGGGCGGCGAAGTCCACCCACCCCAGGCGCCCCGGCAGCTCCCGTCCCAGAAAGAGATTGTCGGACACGCTCATCGAGGGGACGAGAGACAGCTCCTGGTGGATGGTGGCGATCCCGGCGCGCACCGCGTCCTGCGGCCGGGCGAACCGGTGGGGCCGTCCGCCCACGAGCAGCTCGCCGGCGTAGTCGTCGTACGCGCCGGCCAGGATCCTGATCAGGGTGCTCTTGCCGGCCCCGTTCTCGCCCGCGAGCACGTGCACCTCGCCGGGCAGCACCTCGAAATCCACTCCGTGCAGCACCTCCACCTGTCCAAAGGACTTGCGGATGCCGCGCAGGGCGACGATCGGCTCGGCCGTCGTGGATTGCGGGTGCAACGAGACGGTATGCACGCGATGCGCTCGAGTTGCGACAAGTATAGGCCCCGAATCCCACCCCCGTTAGCAGGCGCGTTCTAACGCCCCGCGGGACGCGCTCCTAGATTCTCGTCGGGAAAGGAAGGTGCACTCATGACGACGCGTCTTGGCATCTCTCTGCTGGTGGCGTCCCTGTTTGTGCCGTGCGCCGCTCAGGCCCAGGGGGCTCGAGGATCACTTGGCGACCTTGCACGACTCCAGACCAACGTGCGCAGCAAGCGGGTCAGTAGCTTCGATCGCAGCGGCGGCAACAACGACCGGTTCGAGCGGATGGCGTCCGGCGAGCGCCGCACGCTGTTCGAGGTCCAGGGCGCGGGCATCATCAACCACATCTGGATCACGATCGCACCACCGCCGCCGGCCCTGAGCCGCAACGACATCATCGTCCGCATGTACTGGGACGGCGAGACCACCCCCAGCGTCGAGTCGCCGATAGGTCCCTTCTTTGGCCAGGGGTGGGACGAGGCGTACGACTTCGCTTCCCTCCCGCTCGCCGCGGGCCCGCGCGACGGGCGTGCACTGGTGAGCTACTTCGCCATGCCGTTCGCGAGCGGTGCCAGGATCGAGGTCGAGAATGACACGGGACGCGACATCGACGCGTTCTACTACTACGTGGACTACGTCCAGCTCGACGCGCTGCCGAAGGACATGGGACGGTTTCACGCCTGGTACAACCACGAGCTGACCGAGGCGCTTCCGGGCGGTGAGAACGAGTGGAGCGTGCTGGGGCCGCAGGGCAAGAACCCCACGGGCGCCGGCAACTACCTCATGGCCGACATCGCAGGCAGGGGCCACTTCGTAGGGGTCAACTACTACGTCCACTCGCCGAGCCCGATGTGGTACGGCGAGGGCGACGACATGATTTTCATCGACGGGGAATCCTGGCCGCCGTCGCTGCACGGCACCGGCACCGAGGATTACTTCAACACGTCGTGGTCGCCGAACACGCTGTACAGCCATCCCTATTACGGGTATGGCCGAGTGAACGACGACTTCGGCTGGCTGGGCCGGACGCACGTGTACCGGTTCCACATTGCCGATCCGCTCTACTTCGACCAGTCGCTCCGGTTCACAATCGAGCATGGCCACGACAACAACCTGACGCTCGACCTGGCGTCGGTGGCGTACTGGTACCAGGCGGAGCCGCACAAGGCGTTCGCACCGCTGCCGGACCGCACGAGCCGCGCGCCGAAGCCGTTCATTGGCGTGGTGGACATCCACCGGTGGCGGCACGAGTGGCGGAAGAGCATGGGGAGCGACTCGACGCTGTGGGGGCGGGAGACGAAGCCGCCGGAGCGGTAGGAGGGGCCGGGGAGGGGCCGGACCAGAGAAGTCGGGCTACCTCCCCTCGCCGCCTTCACGTCCGCTTCAGCGTCCATTCACAGCGTTACGCCCAAGTGTAGGGTGACCTTCTCGGTCCCTTCCTTCCATGACTTGGGGGCGCGGATGGGAATCCACGCGCTTGTCGGAGCGGCTCTGTGCCTCACCGTTGCGCCACCCGGGGCAGCCGCGCAGTCCTTCGACCGCCTTCCGCCGGGCTGGCACCGCGTCGGCGCACCGCAGGTGGCGGCGGATTACTTCATTCAGCTCGACGACAAGACCAAACACGGCGGCGCCAGGAGCCTGCGGATTCAATCGACCAGGCTGGATGCTCGTTCGTTCGCCGGGGTCACCCAGGGGATCAGCGCCGAGCCCTACCGCGGCACTCGAGTGCGGCTGCGGGGATACGCCCGGGTCTCGGACGTTTCGCAGTGGGCCGGCTTGTGGATGCGAATCGACGGACCGACCGTTGCCGCGTTTGACAACATGCGGGGTCGTCCATTCATGGGCACCGCGGACTGGACGAGCGCTGACGTCGTGCTCGATGTCCCAGCCGATGCCACAGCGATCTACGTCGGCGCCCTGCTGACAGGATCGGGGACCCTGTGGATCGACGACTTCGAGTTCGACTCCGTTCCCCAATCCGTCCCCGCCACCGGGGGTTCTCGGCCCAGTCAGGCACCGGTGACTATGGGTCCCGACCGGCCACGGGTCTTGACCAACCTCGGCTTCGAGCCGGGGAAGTAGAAAGACCGTCGGGCGGGCAAGGGGCGCCTCCACTCGATCCCGACGCTCGGCGCGGCGGAAGACCTCACCCCCTGGCCCCCTCTCCGCATACGCGGAGAGGGGGAACTTCATTCCGCGTGTCTGCATGGGCGACGGAACGGACCCTGGCCGACGCGTCCGGCAAGCCCTATCCTGAAGCGTCCGTTCACCCAGCGTTCGGAGTTCGGCATGCCCCACTTCGTGGCCCCGCCGCCCACGTGACCTCCGAGCTGCGCCGCTCCATCGGCCTCATCCAGGCCACGGCCATGGTGGCGGGCACCATCATCGGCGCCTCCATCTTCGTGCAGCCGTCGGTGATCAGCGCCCAGGTCCCCTCGGCCCGCGC
The DNA here is from genome assembly GCA_036732805.1 of Gemmatimonadales bacterium. GTDB lineage: Bacteria > Gemmatimonadota > Gemmatimonadetes > Gemmatimonadales > GWC2-71-9 > JAOTWJ01. The sequence continues at coordinate 3,095 of DAINBS010000166.1, forward strand.
CGTCGCGGCCGTGTGGATCGTGGCGGGGGTCCTCACGCTCATTGGCGCGCTCATCACGGCCGAGCTGGCGTCGGCGTTCCCGCACACGGGCGGGGTCTACGTGTTCTTGCGCGAAGCGTTCTCGCCGGCGCTGGGGTTCCTGTGGGGCTGGGCGATGTTCTGGAGCATGCACTCCGGCATCATCGCCGCCATCGCCATGATCTTCGCCAGCTACGTGGGTCACTTCACGCCGCTCGGCGGGGCCGGCCTCAAGGCGGTCGCCATAGCGGCCGTGCTGGTGCTGTCCGCCATCAACTACGTGGGCGTGCAGCACGGGAGCCGGCTCCAGACCGCGTTCACGATCGGCAAGGTGCTCGGCATCCTCGCCATCATCGCGATCGGGCTCACCGCGCAACCCGCGCCGGGTCCCACCGCGGCCGCGGCACTCCCCCCCGCGCGTGACTTTGCCCTGGCGCTCGTGGCCGGGCTGTTCGCGTTCGGCGGCTGGCACATGGTGACCTACGCGGCCGGCGAGACCGTGCGCCCGGAGCGCACCATCCCCCGCGCGCTGCTGGTCGGCACGCTGCTCGTCACCGCGTGCTACGTGGCGCTGAATGCCGTGTACTTCCGCGTACTGCCGCTCGAGACCATGGCGACCTCCCAGCGGGTGGCGGCCGACGCGGCGGCGGTGGTGGTGGGGCCGGGCGGCGCATCCGCGGTTTCGGCCCTCGTGGTATTCTCGACGTTCGGCGCGCTGAGCGGGATCGTGCTGGCCGGACCCCGGGTCTACTATTCCATGGCCAAGGACGGCCTGCTGTTCGGCTGGGTGGGCGCCGTGCACCCGCGGTACCTGACGCCCCACCGCGCCATCCTGCTCCAGGCGGCGTGGACCTCGGTGCTCGTCGCCACCGGCACCTACCGGGCGCTGTTCACCCGCGTCATCTACACGGAGTGGATCTTCTTTGGCCTCATGGCCGTGGGCATGATCCTGCTGCGGAACCGCGAACGATACGCGCCGACGTATCGCCTGTGGGGTCACCCCGTGCTGCCCGCGCTGTTCGCGCTCTCGTCCGCGGCGATCGTCCTCAATCAGCTCGTGGCCGAGCCGCGCGAGGCCGCGTTCGGCCTGGCGGTGGTCGCCGCGGGCTTTCCCATCTACTGGTACTGGACCCGTCATGCGCATCGTCGACTTCCATAATCACTTCTACCCGCCCGCCTACATCGCCGCCTTGCGCGAGGATCCCCACGGCGCGGTCACTGTCACCACCAACGCTGACGGCGACCCCGTGTTGCACTCGCCGGGCGATGCCAACTACGCCGTTCCGCCGCATCGCGACATCGACGTGCGGCAGCGGGTGCTGGAGCAGGAGGGCATCGATACCCAGGTGCTGACGTTCACGTCTCCCGGCGTGCACGTGCATCCGCCGGAGAAGGCCGTGGGGTACGCGCGGCTCGTGAACGACGCCTTTGCCGCCATCCTACGGGAACGTCGCGGACGCTTCACGTCGCTGGCCACGCTGCCGCTCAACGATCCCGACGCCGCCGTGAGCGAGCTCATGCGGGTGATGGATACGCTGGGGTTCCGGGGCGTCATGGTGTTCGGCAACGTCAACGGCACGCCGCTCTCGGACCGCCGGTTCGAGCCCCTGTGGGCGGCCGCGGACGAGCGCGGCGCGGTCTGCTACATCCATCCCACGCACCCGCTGGGCGTCGAGGCCATGACCGAGTACTGGCTCATGCCGCTCGTCGGCTTCCCGTTCGACACGACGCTGGCGGCGGCCTCCCTGGTCTTCAGCGGCGTGGTGGAGCGGTTCCCGCGCATCTCGTGGGTGCTGGGACACCTGGGCGGCGCAATCCCGTACCTGGCCGAGCGCCTGGACCGCGGGTACCGCGCGTTTCCCACCTGCCGCGCCAACATCACGCGGCCGCCCAGCGAGTATCTCCGGCGGTTCTACTACGACACCGTGAACTTCGACCCGAAGGCACTCCGGCTCGCCGTCGATTTCGCCGGCGTGAGCCAGATCCTGGCGGGCAGCGACTTCCCGCACCAGATCGGCAGTCTGCGGCTCATGGTGGAGAGCATCGATGCGCTGGGCCTGCCCAAGGCGGAGCGGGAGCAGGTGCTCGGCGGGAACGCGGCGCGGCTGTTGCGGCTGGCGCCGGTCACCACCGGGCCGTATCGTAGCCCTGCCGACCCCCCGGGGACGTCGTGAGCGATACGCTCGACCGCCTGAAAGTCGCACTGACCGACCGCTACGCCATCCAACGGGAGTTGGGCGCGGGTGGCATGGCCACGGTCTATCTGGCGGAAGACCTCAAGCACCACCGGAAGGTGGCGCTCAAGGTGCTGCGCCCGGACCTGGCCGCCACGCTCGGCCCCGAGCGGTTCATTCGCGAGATCACGGTCGCCGCCAACCTCCAGCACCCGCACGTCCTGCCGCTCTACGACTCGGGCGAGGCCGGCGGCTTCCTGTTCTATGTCATGCCATACGTGGATGGGCCCTCGCTCCGGGAGAAGCTCATCCGGCAGGGCCCGCTGCCCATCACGGACGCGGTGCGCATTCTCCGCGATGTGGCCGACGCGCTGGCTTACGCCCATCAACGGGGGCTGGTGCACCGGGACATCAAGCCCGAGAACGTGATGCTGTCCGGGCGCCACGCGCTGGTCACGGATTTTGGCGTGGCCAAGGCCGTGAGCGAAGCAACCGGTTACCAGCAGCTGACGACCGCGGGGGTCGCGCTCGGCACGCCGGCGTACATGGCGCCGGAGCAGGCGGTGGCCGATCCGCACATGGACCATCGCGCCGACATCTACGCGTTCGGGGTGCTGGCGTACGAGCTGCTCACCGGGCGGCCGCCCTTCGTGGAGCCGACCGCCCAGGCCGTGCTCGCGGCCCACGTCACCGCCGAGCCGGAGCCGGTCTCCCAGCACCGCGCGTCCGTTCCACCCGCCCTCGCGGCGCTGGTGATGCGCTGCCTGGAGAAGAAGCCAGCCGACCGCTACCAGACGGCTGACGAGATGATCCCGCAGCTGGAGATGCTGCTGACGCCGAGCGGCGGCGTCACGCCCACCGACACCCAGCCGGTCGAGGCTGTGCGCCGGAGCCGCGGCGTGCCGGCCGGAGCGGCGGCCCTGGGAGTGGTCGCGCTGATCGGCTTGGCGGCGGCGCTGTTCTGGCCTCGGGCCGAGGCGCCGCTGACCTTCGGCCAGACCGTGCAGGTCACGCTCGAGCCCGGGCTGGAGATGTACCCCGCGCTCTCGCCCGACGGCCGGACCATGGCGTTCACGGCCGGGCCCGATGGCAATCGGCGGATCTTCCTGAAGTCGGTGACCGGCGGAGCCGCCGTGCAGGTAACTCGCGAGCCACCAGGCGAGCACGTGCTGCCTCGCTGGTCGCCGGACGGCAGCCAGATCGTGTTTCACGCCAACGGCTCCATCTACGTGGTTCCGGCCCTTGGTGGGACGCCGCGACGGCTGGCGTCGGCCACCGATTCCTCGGGCCGGCTGTACCTTGACTGGGGCCGGGCGTACGCGACGTGGTCGCCCACGGGGGAGGAGATCGCGTACGTGGAGGGAACGCTCACTGTCCGCCAGATGGCCGGGCTCTACCGCCGTCGCCTGGACGGCGGCGAGCCGCGACTCATCACGCAGGACATCGAGATTCACAGCCTCAGCTGGTCTCCCGACGGCCGGTGGATCGCGTACGTCTCGGGTAACCTTCAGTACGCCTTCGGCGGCGCGATCCTCGGGAACCTGGGCCCGAGCGCGGTATTCGTGGTGGCGGCCGACGGTGGCCCCGCCATCCAGCTCACCGATCGGCGGCACCTCTACACCAGCCCCACCTGGATGCCGGACGGGCGGAGCCTGCTGGTGGTGTCGTCGCGGGACGGCGGGCGGGACGTGTACCGCATCCGGCTCGACCGCCGCGGCCGCCGCTCGGGCGAGCCGGAGCGCCTGACCACCGGTCTCGGGGCCGGCACCATCGCGCTTTCGCCGGACGGAAGCCAGCTCGGTTACACCGCCTTCTCGAACAGCGCCAACACGGC
>DAINBS010000167.1:0-7116 GCA_036732805.1 Gemmatimonadales bacterium
GCCGCCGTGGCCGACGGACCGGCCGAACCGGGGTGGTACGTGTCCCACCTGTCGCGGGAATCGGACGGGGCCCAGCCCGCCGTGACCCTCTCCCTGGCGAAGCGCCCCGGGGTGAATGCGGCCCACCTTGCGGAAGAGGTCCTCGCTCGGGTGGAAGCGGTACGGGGGACCCTGCTGCCGCGCGACATCGAGCTGACGGTCACCCGTAACTACGGCGAAACCGCCAATGAGAAGGCGGGCGAGCTGCTGAGCCACATTCTGCTCGCGACCGTGGGCGTCGCGCTGCTGGTCTGGCTCGCACTCGGCTGGCGGGAGGCCGTCGTGGTGCTGGTGGCGGTGCCGGTGACCCTGGCGCTCACGCTCCTGGTGTACCGGCTGTACGGCTACACGCTCAACCGCATCACGCTGTTCGCGCTGGTGTTCGCGATCGGCATCCTGGTGGACGACGCCATCGTGGTGGTGGAGAACATCGCGCGCCACCTGGGCATGGGGCGGCGCCACCCCGACGAGGCGGCGGTGATGGCGGTGGACGAGGTGGGCAACCCGACCATCCTCGCGACGCTCACGGTGATCGCCGCCATCCTCCCAATGGCGTTCGTGTCCGGACTCATGGGCCCGTACATGCGCCCCATCCCCGTTGGCGCGTCGGTGGCCATGATCTTCTCGCTCGCGGTGGCCTTCATCGTGACGCCGTACCTCGCCGTGCGGCTGCTCAAGGGCCACACGGCGCCCCCCGTGGGGGGCGGCGAGGAGGAGCCGCTGCCCGACGGCCGGCTCGCGCGGTGGTACCGGGGCATGCTCGAGGGGCTGCTGGCCAACCCGCGCCGGCGACTCACGGCGTACGGCGTGATGGTGGGCCTGCTGGCGCTGTCGGTGCTGCTGGTGCCGCTCAAGCTCGTCACGGTGAAGATGCTGCCGTTCGACAACAAGAGCGAGTTTCAGCTGATCGTGGACATGCCGGAGGGCACGACGCTCGAGCGCACCGCCGAAGTGGCGCAGGCGCTCGCCGTGGCGGTGGCCCGGGACGAGGCGGTGCGGGACGTCCAGACGTACGCGGGCATCGCGGCGCCGTTCAACTTCAACGGCCTCGTGCGCCATTACTTTCTGCGCCGCGGCCCCGCAGTGGCCGACGTCCAGGTCAACCTCAAGCCCAAGCATGACCGGAGCGACCAGAGCCACGCCATCGCGCTCCGGGTCCGGCCGGTGGTGGATTCCATCGCCCGGGCGTACGGGGCCTCGGTGAAGGTGGCGGAGATCCCGCCGGGCCCGCCCGTGCTTTCGACGCTGACGGCCGAGATCTACGGCCCCAACTACGAGGCCCAGATCGCGGCCGCGGACCTGGTACGGCAGGTGTTTGCCTCGACCGACGGGGTTGTGGACGTCGACTGGACCGTCACCGCCCCGCACGCGGAAATCCACGCCGCCGTCAGCCAGGCCGAGGCGCTGCGCGCGGGGACGAACGTGCAGGAGGTGGCGCAGACTGTTGCCGCCGCGATGGGCGGAGCCACCGCGGGCCTGCTGCACGACCCGGTGGCGGGCGAGCCGGTCCCGATCCGGGTGGCGTTGGCGGACTCCGCCACGACGTCGGCGAGCGATCTTGCCGCGCTGCCGATTGCCACGCCGAGCGGGGCCCGGAGGTTGGGATCGCTCGCGACGGTGGACAGCGTCGCCGCCCAGACCCCCATCTTCCGCAAGAACCTGCGCCCCGTGGTGTACGTGACGGGCGACGTGGCGGGCCGGCTGGAGAGCCCCGCCTACGCGATGCTCGCGATGCGCCACGCGCTCGCCGAGGTCGGCGACGGGTTCGAGGTGTACTACGCCGCGTCGCCCACCCTCACGGCGGAGCCGTTCCTCGTGTGGGATGGCGAATGGCAGATCACGGTCGAGGTGTTCCGCGATCTCGGCATCGCGTTCGCTGCGGTGCTCGTCCTGATCTACGTGCTCGTGGTGGCGTGGTTCCAGTCGTTCACGGTGCCGCTGGTCATCATGGCACCGATTCCCCTGACCCTGATCGGCATCCTGCCGGCGCACGCCGCGTCGGGCGCGTTCTTTACGGCCACCTCCATGATCGGCATGATCGCGCTCGCGGGCATCATCGTCCGCAACTCGATCCTGCTCGTGGACTTCGTGGAGCTGGGCCGCGAGCGCGGCCTGTCGGTGGGAGACGCCGTCGTGGCCTCGGGCCTGATCCGCTCGCGGCCCATCATTCTCACCGCCGCCGCGGTGGTGATCGGCGGGGCCGTCATGGTGGCGGACCCGATCTTCCAGGGCCTTGGCATCGCCCTCATCAGCGGCGCCGTGGTGGCCACGGCGCTGACGCTCGTGGCCATCCCCCTCCTCTACTACGAGATGAAACGATGAAGCTGCTCCTGATCTTCGTGGACGCCGACCACGCCGCCGACGTGGAACGCCTGATCGAGGCCAGCAACGTGCCGGGCTACAGCGAGTTCCCGAACGTGCTCGGCAAGGGCAGCACCGGCCGCAAGCTGGGCAACCGGGCGTTTCCGGGCTCCAGCACGCTCTACTTCGTGGGCCTGCCCGACGGCGAGTGCCACGGGCTGTGCGACGAGCTGCGCCGGCTGCGGGACGCGAAGGGACCGGAAGAAGGACTCAAGGCCTATATCCTCGACACGATGGAGGTGCTGTGAAGCGCGAGATGGTGATTCGTGGGATCGCTGGGACGTTCGTCCTGGCCTCGCTGGCCCTCGGGTACTGGGTCAGCCCGTACTGGCTCCTGTTCACCGCGTTCGTGGGGCTCAACCTGCTCCAGTCGAGCGTCACCAAGTGGTGCCTCATGGATGACATCCTGAAGAAGGTCGGGATCGAGAACTGACGGAGAAGCGGGGCAGAGAGGCAGAGAAGAGGGGCAGAGAGGCAGAGAAGAGGGGCAGAGGGGCAGAGAAGAGGGGCAGTGAGGGCAGTGAGGGCAGAGTGGCAGGGGCGGCGGCGCCGCTCCTGCCGCTCGTGCGGCGTGCCCGGCGCCTCACCGCAGTCTCCCGCTATATCCTTCACGCACATGCCGCGCGTCGTGATTCGCACCGCCCTCCTGGCGATTCTCCTCGCGGGCACGGCGCGCGCACAGGAGACCGGCCCGCGTGTGGGGCTCGTGCTGAGCGGCGGGGCCGCGAAGGGGCTCGCCCACGTGGGCGTCCTGCAGGTGCTCGAGCGCGCCGGCGTCCCGGTGGACGTCGTGGCGGGGACGAGCATGGGGGCCCTGGTCGGCGCGCTCTACGCCGTGGGCTACGACGCCGACTCGCTCGCCGCCATTGCCCGCTCGGCGTCGTGGGACTTCGTGATCAGCGGCCGGACGGAGCGCCGGTATCTCCAGCCGGAGCAGAAGCTCGCCGACGGGCGCCACGTGGTGACGCTTCCCATCCGGGGGGTGACCCCTGCCCTACCCAACCGGCTCGTGGGCGGCCACAACGTGCGCCAGCTGCTTGCGAAGCTCACGTGGCCGGTGGCGCTGGTCCGCGACTTTCGCGAGCTGCCAATCCCGTTCGCCGCGGTCGCGGCCGACCTCGAGACCGGCGAGCCTGTGACGTTCACGTCGGGCCTCCTGATCGACGCCCTGAGCAGCACCATGGCGATTCCCGGGATCTTCGCCCCGGAGCAGATGGGCGACCGCACGCTCGTGGACGGCGGGATCGTCCGCAACCTCCCCGCCCAGGATGCGCTGCGCCTGGGCGCGGACCTGCTGGTCTGCTCGGACGTGTCCGAGCCACCCAAGCCGGCGGACGAGCTGATCACGGTCTTCGAGATCGTGAACCAGGCCCTCTCGCTCAAGTTCGAGCCGGCCTACCGGGATGAGCGCGCGCGCTGTGACATCCTGATCACGCCGGACATCAAGGGCCTGCGCGCGTCGGACTTCGGCGCGGTGGAGACCTGGATTGCGCGGGGCATGGCCGCCGCGGAGGCCGTACGCGCCCAGCTCGACTCCCTCGCGGCAGCCACCGGACACCGGGCGACGCGCCGACGCCCACTGCCCGTCACCGCGCGCCGCATCGACGAACTCGCGGCGCCGGAGACGGACTCGGCCCATGCCCGGCTGATCCGGCGGCGCATGGGTCTCCAGCTCCCGAACCCGTACGGTCCCGACGCGGTGGCCGAGGCCATGGACCGACTTCAAGCCGCCGGCGACTTCGACCGCGTGGCGTACACCCTCGAGCCCACGACCGACTCCGGCGCGCGGATCGTCGTGCGCACCGGCGGGACCGGCCCCTCCACGCTTGGCATTGGCGCGCGGTACGAAGGGAAGTACAAGGCGTCGCTGCTGTTCACCGGCAGCCTGCACGACCGGCTCGGGGTGGGCTCGCTGACCACGGTGGACTTGAGACTCGGCGAGCAGCTCCGGATCACGGGCGCCTATCAGCGGCGGCTGGGCACCCTCACGCCATGGTCCTTCGCGGCCCGGGCCGGCTACGATCGCGTCCCGGTGGACCGCTACACCGACAGCCTCCGGACCGCCGAGGCGCGGATGCACGTGTTCGACGGGTCGGTCTTCTTTGGCGTCGCGGCGGGCACCGCCGGCCTGCTGGGCGTGGCGGTGCGCGGGGAGCGCGCGCGGACCGTGCTCACCACCGGGGCTCCCGGGGATTCCGTCCGCGAAGACGAACGCACGTTCTACACGCTGGGCGCCAGTCTCACGGTGGACACCCGGGACGCTCCCACGTTCCCTCACGGCGGGATCTACGTGGACGCGCGCACGACGTGGGCCGACCCCGCCATCGGGAGCGGGGCGGAGTTCCGACATCACGTGGTTCGCGCACAGGCCGCGATCCCGGCCGGGCCGGTAGCGTCATTGCTCCTGCGGGCCGACCTCGGGGCCGCGACCGGCGACGACATCCCGCCGCATTACCTCTTCTTCCTCGGCGGGGCAGTCCCCTATCACATGCTCCCGGACCGCCAGCTCCCGTTCTTCGGCCTTCGCCTCCAGGAGCGCTCGGGGCGGTACGTACAGGTCGCAGGCGCCGGCGTCCAGGCCCGCCTGCCAGCGAACGTCTTCGTTCAGCTGCTGTGGAACGCCGGAACAACGCTCGACGCGTGGGCGTTCACCCCGGACTCGTGGACCCACGGCGTGGGGGCGGTCGCGGGCTGGCGGACGCCGTTCGGAACCGTGACCACCTACTTCACCGGGGAGGCGTTCGAGGGGCCTTGGCGGCTGGAGTTCGATCTGGGGTTCGGGTTCTGAATGGCGGGATGAAGCGGCGGGATGAGCGGGATCGTATGCGGGATACGCGGGATGAGGATGGCCGCCGGGCCCATCCCGCCTTAGCCCGCTGATCTGATCCCGCCTATCCCGCTATTCCCTCGTAAGCCGGTAGATCAGCACGGCGGCCCTTTTCGCATGAAGGGCAGCGACGCGAGATCGACGGTCTCCGTCACCGTGTGCCCCCCGTCACCGACGACGCCGAGGCCATCGAGCGCGGCTCCGACGTCCGCGGCAACGAACGAGATGTCCGCGGCCCCGCGCATTCCGGGATCCACCGCTTCGACCGGCCCGAATCCGAGGTCCCGGCTCACCTGCAGCAGCCGCTCCAGCAGCGCGTAGTTGGCGGGCCTGGGATCCATGGGGGGCGAGGAGTCCTCGAACTCGATCGTGGCCGTGGTGCCCGGCAGGCTTTGCGCGACGATCGCCCGCATCCGTGCCTTGGCCCGTTCGCGCTGCGCGATCGAGACCGTGCGGAGATCGCCGGCAGCCACCGCGGTCCCCGCGATCACGTTGGTCTTGCCGAACCCCGTGCCGCGCCCCTGCATCGCGTCGAAGTCCACGGTGGTCCCGCCGAGCGCGACGCCGGGGTTGAAGGTGAGATACTGCTCGCCCACCATCTCCTCGCGGAATGTGTCGAGGATGCGCGACAGCTCGAAGATGGCACCGAAGCCGAAGGCGGGCAGGAACACGAGGGAGGAGTGACCCGGGGTGGCCCGGACGGAGACGGTCCATCCGGTGAATCCCCGCCGCGCTACCGTGGCGGTGCCCCGCCCGCCCACGCCCCCTTCGAACCCGAGCGCGTACCCGCTGCGGTGGGCAGCCTCCCCGAGGTCGCGCCGGCTGATCGTCAGCGGATCGCCGGTATCCTCCTCGTCGCCGGTGAATGCCACGACGACGTTGGTGCCCTCGAGGACGCCCGCGTCCTGGAGGGCCTGGAGTGCAAGCAGCACGACGCCGTTGCCTCCCTTCATGTCCTCCGTGCCCGGCCCGCGCGCCGTGGTCGGGCCAAGGCGTTCATATCGCTGGAACGGGGAGTCCGGCTCGAAGACCGTGTCCAGGTGACCAATCAGCAGGACCCGCGGTCCGGCCCCGGTGCGCTCGGCGAACAGGTGGGGCCCCCGCCGCACCTCCGACATATCCACCAGCCGCGTCGCGAACCCCAGGGCGTCGAACTCCGCCCGGTACAGTTCCCCCACCTCCCGCACGCCCGCGGGATTGAGCGAGCCGCTGTTGATGGTGACCGCCCGCTCGAGCAGCGCGAGTGCTTCGGGAGCCCGGGCGTCCACGGCGGCGACGATCCGCTCCTCGACGGGGGAGAGCGACTGGGCGCCAAGCCGCAGCAGGGGCAGGAAGGGCAGCAAAGCCACTGAGGGCAGTAAGGGCAGAAACAAACGCATGCCGAGGTGCTCCCGTTCAACGTGGCAAGGGAGTGACGCCTCCAACTTACCCCCGCCCCACCCGCGCGCACGACTGCCGCCCTGCCGCGCCTGCCGCCACTCCCGGGTCACTTGCCCCGCCCCCCCATGGCCCCTACTTTGCAGTACAAAGCACTTGACCCTGTTGGCCCGGGAGCGCCCGTGACCCTGCCGACGCACGAAGAACACGAGAACGCCAAGCAGACGCTGGAGTACATCCGGCGGACCATGGAGTCCGCGTCGAGCTTCACCGCGGTCGCGGGGTCCGGCATGGTGGGCGTGGGCCTGGTGGGCCTGATCGCCTCCGGGGTGGCCACGCGCCTGGGGAACCCGGTGGATCTCCGCGTGTGGCTGCCGACCGCGGCGGTAGCCTGTGGGCAGCGATCGGAGCGCTCGCCGCACAAAGTCGGGACAGTTGTCGCTGTTCGACGTCGAGCTCCCGCCTGACGATGCCGGACCACCGGCACAGGAGGCGGCCACCGATGAACCGCT
>DAINBS010000168.1:0-4033 GCA_036732805.1 Gemmatimonadales bacterium
CAAGGAAGACGACGCGCGCAATCCGGGCGTGATCGCCGACTGCACCGGCGACAACGCGGGCGATTCCGTGGGCCCCACCGCCGACGGCTTCGAGACCTACGGCGTGACCGGCGTCGCGCTCATTTCGTTCATCCTGCTCGCCGTCCCGGACCCGCTCATGCAGGTGAAGCTGCTGGTCTGGATCTTCCTGATGCGCGTCATGATGGTGCTCGCCTCCGGCGGCTCGTACATGCTCAACCACCTCGTGGCGAAGGCACGGTACGGCACGGCCGCCCGGTTCAACTTCGAGACGCCCCTCACGCAGCTCGTCTGGCTCACCTCGATCGTGTCGGTGGTGCTCACGTACGTCGTGTCCTGGCTGGTCATCCCCGACCTCGACGGCGACAGCTCGCTGTGGTGGAAGCTCTCGACCGTGATCACGTGCGGGACGCTCGCGGGTGCCATCATTCCCGAGCTGGTGAAGGTCTTCACCTCCACGCAGTCCCGGCACGTCAGGGAGATCGTCACGTCCTCGCGCGAGGGCGGCGCCTCGCTCAACATCCTCTCCGGGCTCGTGGCCGGGAACTTCAGCGCGTACTGGCTGGGTCTCGCGATCATGGGCCTCATGGCGGCGGCGTTCCTCGTGAGCACCCAGGGCCTGGGAGCGCTCATGCAGGCGCCCGCCGTGTTCGCTTTCGGCCTGGTGGCGTTCGGCTTCCTGGGCATGGGCCCGGTGACGATCGCCGTGGACTCCTACGGCCCCGTCACGGACAACGCGCAGTCGGTATACGAGCTGTCGCTCATCGAGACGCTGCCGGGGGTGGGCGAGGAGATCAGGCGCGACTTCGGCTTCGAGCCGAGCTTCGGCACCGCGAAAGACCTGCTCGAGGAGAACGACGGCGCGGGGAACACGTTCAAGGCCACCGCGAAGCCGGTGCTCATCGGCACCGCGGTCGTCGGTGCCACCACCATGATCTTCTCGATCATCGTGGCCCTGACGCTGGGCCTCACCGAGAACCTCGACAAGCTCTCGATCCTGCACCCGCCGTTCCTGCTCGGGCTGATCACCGGCGGTGCCATGATCTACTGGTTCACCGGCGCCTCGATCCAGGCCGTGACCACGGGCGCGTACCGCGCCGTGGAGTTCATCAAGCGCCACATCAAGCTGGAGGGGGTCACCAAGGCGTCGGTGGAGGACAGCAAGGCGGTGGTGGAGATCTGCACGCAGTACGCGCAGAAGGGGATGTTCAACATCTTCCTGGCCGTGTTCTTCTCGACCCTGGCCTTCGCGTTCATCGAGCCCTTCTTCTTCATCGGCTACCTGGTCTCGATCGCGCTGTTCGGGCTGTTCCAGGCGATCTTCATGGCCAACGGCGGCGGCGCCTGGGACAACGCGAAGAAGATCGTGGAGACCGAGCTCAAGCAGAAGGGCACCGAGCTCCACGCGGCCACGGTCGTGGGCGACACGGTCGGCGACCCGTTCAAGGACACGTCGTCCGTGGCCATGAACCCGGTGATCAAGTTCACCACGCTGTTCGGACTGCTCGCCGTGGAGCTGGGCGTCTATCTCACCGTTCAGCAGGGGCCGGCGCTCAGCCGCATCCTCGCGCTGGCGTTCTTCCTGATCGGCGTCGCGTTCGTCTGGCGGTCGTTCTACGCGATGCGAATCCAGAAGGTGGAGACCTAGCGCCGTTCGGCTCGAGCGCCGGATCACCCATCCGGGCAACGACTCGGCGCGCCACACGCGTGGGCATCCGGCCGAGGCCGCGCTGAGTTATCATTCGAAGGTGAGCACCACCTGGTACCGGCGCCGCTGGGGGCGCGTGGGGCTGGTGGCCGCGGGCGTCCTGTTGGCGGCCGCGCTCGCGGCCCGGTGGGCCCTGCACCGCTACACCGACGAACGCCGCGTCGCGCGCCGGATCGCCGCGGTGCTGGCGCTGCCGTCCGACACGCTTGTACGGATCGCGTCCACGCGGTTCAGCGTGTTCGGCCGCTCGTTCACGGCGCGCGATCTCCGCATCACCATGGACAGCGTCGCCGGCGGCCGGCGGACCCGGTACGCGCTCAGCGTGGACACGGTCCGGCTCGACGGTATTGGCCTGCGCGCGTGGCTCCGGGGCGCCGTGCTGGTGTCCACCGTCACGGCCGATGGACTGTCGCTGGACGTCCGGCTGGACCGCCGGCACGGCAGTGGCGGGCCCGGCGGCGAGGCGAGGCTGCCGCACGGCGTCTTCCGGCGCCTGCCCCGACCCGTGCGGGTGGATACGGTGCGCGTGCGGGAGGGTGCCATTCGCTACGAGGAGACCGCCCCCGACGGCGTACGGCCGGGGGTGATGGTGTTCGACCGCATCGCGGCCACCGCGGTGAACCTCACGAACGACCGGCGCCGCATGACCGACTCGACACGCGCGGTAATCGACGTGCGGATGCGGATCGCCGAAGCGGGCCCGGTGACCGCGAGGCTGGCCTACGACCTGATGGCACCGACCCTGATGATCGCGTACCTCGGATCGGTTGGCCGCATGCCCATCGCCGCCTTGAACCCGGTTCTGGTGGACCTCGAGGGCATCCGTGTGACCGGCGGCACGCTCGACACGGCGTGGATCGCGGTGGACGTGCTCGACAACGTGGCGCGCGGTAGGTTGACCGTGCGCTACCACGATTTCGCCCTCGAGCTGCTCGACAAGGCGACGCATGAGCAGAGCCTGGGCGACCACCTGGGGACGTTCTTCGGCGCCAATTTCGTGTTGCAGGAGGCCAACCCGGCCGAACCGGACGGCGCTTTGCGCGAGGGCGCGCTGGTGCGGCGGCGCAGTCCCGAGGTTCCGCTGGTCCGGTTCATCTGGGAGACGCTGCGGGAAGGGCTCAAGGAGACGGTGGGGCTGTAGGGCGGCTTGGGTTTTGCGCCCCGGCGCCGGTCCGCAGCTTTGAACGTCATGGCGACCCGGTCGAGTCTGCCGGGGCGGGCTTGTCGGGGACATCCGCCGCTGGGCTGGTGGGCGCTGCCCCGCGGCTCCGCTGACGAAGGCGGAGCAGCATTTCGAACGCCATCACCGCGGCGGCCAGCCACACGGCGCCGGCGCTCCATCCCCCGGCGATGTCCGACGTCCAGTGGACTCCCAGATAGACGCGAGACAGGCCCACCAGTACCACCATCGTCAGGGCGATCGCCAGGCCCGCCGACTTAGCCGCCCACGGCCAGGGCTGGCGGAGCGCGATGTAGACGAGCGCTCCGAGGGTGATGAAGGAGCCCATCGCGTGACCGCTGGGAAACGAGTACCACCGCGCGACGACGAGCGCCGAGGCCAAGTCGGGCCGCGTCCGCGCGAAGATCATCTTGAGTCCCAGGTTCAGGAGCGTGCCCGTCCCAACGGTGACGACCACGAAGATGGCGGACGCCCGCTCCTTCCGGACGAGCAACGTCGCCGCCACAGCCGCCGCGATGGTCCCCAGGCCAAGCGAGCCACCGATGGTCGTCGCAGTGCGGAGGAGAGCAGTCATGCCTGCCTGGCGCTCGTGCCCGAACCAGGTGTGGATGGCTTGATCGGCGCGATTCACCGCCGAGGTGGTAAGCCGGGCCTGCTCCGCAAGCTCCACGAACAGATATCCGGCGCCCAGGGCCGCCATGCCGCCGACGGCCATCACGAGGAGTATGGGAGCGTACGAGCCGATGGGGCCGGAATGCGCGACGGCCCATTTCCCCACCCGGCCGCGCAGGACCCGCGCCGACCCACGCTTCGCGCCCGCCTTCACCACGCTGACGAGGCCGGCGAGCAACCAGTGGCAGACCCCCCAGAATGTGAGAAACAGGACCACTGGCACCGTGACCGGGAGAACGGACGGGAGCATCGACGTCTCAGCCAACGGAACCCTGCCCCCGAGACAACATCACCGCCGTCCCCGTCACGATCCCCGCCGACTCCCCAGCCAACCACAAGACCACCTCCGCAATCGCCGCCGGCTCGAGCCACGCAGACGTATCCGCATCCGGCATGGCCGCCCGATTGGCCGGCGTGTCAATCGTGCTCGGCACAATCGCGTTCACCGTAATCCC
>DAINBS010000168.1:4133-7082 GCA_036732805.1 Gemmatimonadales bacterium
GAACCCGCCCACCAGCTGGGCGAGCACATCGAGCCGGCCGGCGGGCTTGCTGGCGGTGGCACAGAGCGCCGCGACCGCGTCCGGATCCGTCACGTCCGCCTGCTCGAGGCGCACACGCTCGGCCGCGGTTCCCAGATCCTCCCGCAGGGCGTCGCGCTCGCGCTCCACCACCCACGAAACGGTGACCCGGGCGCCGGAGGCTACGAACGCCCGCACCACGGCGGTGCCGAGCGCGCCGGTCCCGCCGGTCACCAGCACGGTTCGACCATCCAGAGACGGCATACCTGCCTCGCTGGGATAGGTGAGCGGTACACGGGAGCACGGGAGGACGTGAGGGCACACCCCCCTCACGTACTCACGTTCTCACGTATTGTCAGATCGAATGAACGATACGGGCCCTGACCGGCTCGAGCCAGCCGCGCGCCACCGCGGGTTCGGCCCCGAAGCACGCGGTCGCGCCGGCGTCGGCGGTCATGCAGTCCGCCGCCTGCACGGTGACACTGTGCATCGCCGCCACGCGCGGCGCCCCGGTCTCCGGGTCCAGCAGGTGGTGGTAGCGTCGGCCCCGATACTCGAAGTACTTCACGTAGTCGCCCGAGGTGGTGACCGCCGCGTCCTCGATCTCGAGGGTCGCGACGAGGTGGTCCGCCCGGTCGGGCGCGCGGATGCCCACCTTCCAGGCATTCCCGTCCTCCGACCGGCCCATGGCATAGAGGTCGCCGGCCAGATTGACGATGGCGTCGCGGATGCCCCACTCGCGCAGGGTGGCGACGGCCTGATCGACCCCGTAGCCCGCGGCAATGCCTCCCAGGTCTACGCGCACGTCGTCGCTGGTGAACCGGACGGCGGGGCGACCCTGCCAGCGGTCCACGTCGAGCGCCCGGTAGGGCCGCCGGCCCGCGAGGCGCGCCACGGCGTCGGCATCCGGGGGCTGCCGCCGGTGCTCGACGTCCCAGAGCGTGATCAGCCGGCCCAGCGCGGGGTCGAACGCCCCGTCCGTGCGCACCGCCCAGTCGAGCGCCGACGCGAGCACGGCGGCGGTCTCGTCGGTCACCACCACCCCGTCGCGCGCGGCGCCCAGGTTGGCGCGGCCGATGTCCGAGGCGTCGGAGAACCGTGTCATGCGGTCCTCCACCTCGCGCAGCCGTGCCACGGCGGCCGTGATGGCCGCGTGGGCGTAGCGGCGGTCCCGGTGCACCACGGCAAAGTCGGCCAGGCTCCCCATGGCGGGGACGGTGCGCTGCGCCACGACCCGTCGCCGGGCGGCGAGCGGGATGGACGCGACCACCAGCGCGCCCACGCCCAGGGCAACGAACTCGCGCCGGGAGGGGCCCGGCTGCCGGCGGGAATCAGTGCTTGCCATCGGAGGACTCCATGAGGTGCGGGGACCGCGGTTCGCCGGTGCGCTCGCACGTGTCGCCGCCGCAGGAACAGCTCCCGCAGCCGCGGCGCGGCCGGTTCCACTGGAGCCAGCCGAACAGTACGAAGACGGCGACCACGGCCGCGATGCCGATCAGTTTCTCGATCATGTGGCGCTGAACAGGCCCGCGAAGCCCATGAACGCCAGCGACAGCGAGCCGGCGAGGATCATGATGAGGCCCATGTTGCGTGCCGCCTTCGGCACGTCGGCCAGCTCCAGCGACTCGCGGATCCGGGCCATGAGTACGAGGGCCAGCATCAGGCCCAGCCGGCCGCCGATCGCGAAGGCGATGCCCTCGAGCAGGGTGTAAGCGCGGTTGGTCTGGAAGATAGCGAGCCCCAGGATGGCGCAGTTCGTGGTGATCAGGGGCAGGTAGATCCCCAGCGCCCGGAACAGCGCGGGGCTCAGCTTCTTGATCACCATCTCGACGATCTGCACCAGCGACGCGATCACGACGATGAACGAAATGAGCCGCAGGTAGGGCGCCGCGGAAAGGACCCACGTGTTGAGCGCCCAGACGGCGATCGACGTCATCACCAGCACGAAGGTGTTGGCGATGCCCATCCGGAAGCCGGTGTCGATCTTGCCCGACACGCCAAGGAACGGGCACAGCCCGAGGAACATCATCAGCGTGAAGTTGTTGACCAGCGCGGTCGAGACGAGAATCCATACCAGATTGCCCATCAGGCCGCCTTCCCTTCCATCGCCAGGGCAAAGCCCCGGGCCCTGGCGCGCTCGGCCTGGCGGTACTTCCAGCCACCCACCACGAGGAGGATCGAGCCCAGTGTAAGGAACCCGCCCGGCGGCAGAATCATGATCACCCAGGGCTCGAAGTTCTCGCCAAAGATCCGGATGCCCAGCCAGGTCCCGTTGCCAAGCACCTCCCGGATCGACCCCATCACCAGCATCATCCACGTGAACCCGATCCCGTTCCCCACGGCGTCCAGCGTGGAGCGCCACACGGTGTTCTTCGAGGCGAACGCCTCGGCGCGCCCTAGAATGATGCAGTTCACCACGATCAGTGCCACGAACGCTCCCAGCGCCTTGTGCACGCCGGGCGCGACGGCGGCCAGGGTCATGTCGGCCACGGTGACGAACGTCGCGATGATGAGGATGTAGGCGGTGATCCGGACCTCGTTCGGCACCCACTTCCGCACCAACGACACCAGGAAACTCGAGCCGACCAGCACGAACATCGTGGCCGACCCCATGCCCAGGCAGTTGATGACGGAGTTGGTCACCGCGAGCGTCGGGCACAGGCCCAGGAGCTGCACCAGGGTGGGGTTCTCCCGCCAGACGCAGCGCATGAGGTCGTCAGTGGCGGTGGACGGCTTGGCGGGACTCACTGAGGTACCCCCTGCAGGTGCGCGGCGAGCCTCGGCCCCACCCGCTCCAGGGTCTGGTTGATCACGCGAATGACGGTGCGCGACGAGATCGTGACGCCGGTGACCATGTCGATCTCGCTGGCGTCGGTCCCTTCGCCCCGCTTCACGCCCTTGAGGGGAGCGATCGCGTCGCGGAACTCCGCC
>DAINBS010000169.1:0-7082 GCA_036732805.1 Gemmatimonadales bacterium
CGGGCAGAAGACCGGGTGCCTCTCCGTGGCCGACCGGGCGAACTTCGGCTCGATCTACTTCGACCGCGGGCGCATCACGTATGCCTCGATCGTGAACCGGCCGGACCGGCTGGGCGACATCCTCGTCAAGCACGGGCGGCTCGATCCGGCGCGTCTGGACGAGGCCATCGCGCTGCAGGCGGCGGACCGCAGCAAGCGGCTCGGCCAGATTCTCGTGGAGCAGGGGTGGGTGGACCGCGAGCAACTCGAGCACTACGTCCGCTTCCAGATCGAGGAGGCGGTCTACCTCCTGTTCACGTGGGCGCAGGGCACGTTCAAGTTCGAGTCGGAGGTGCGGCCGGACCACGAGCAGTTGATCGTGTCGATCAGTCCCGAGTCCCTCCTGCTGGAAGGCGCCCGCCGGACGGACGAGTGGAGCTTGATCGAGAAGAAGATCCCGTCGTTCGACCTGATCTACGTGCGGGACGCGGACCACCTCGCCGCCGCGGAGGTGGAGCTCACAGCCGAGCAGCAGCGCGTCCTGACGCTGCTCGACGGCGAGCGTGACGTCCACCACCTGGTCGAGGAGTCGGGCCTCAGCGAGTTCGACGTGGGCAAGGCCCTGTACGGGCTGATCTCCGCGGGCTTCGTCCATCGGGCCGGACGGAGTCAGTCCGTGCCGCGCGTGGAGGTCAACGAGTCGCGGGTGCAGGAGCACCGCAACCTCGGGGTGGCCTTCTACAAGACGGGGATGTACGACGAGGCCGGCCGGGAGTTCCGACGCGTGGCCGACCTGAAGCCCGACGATGTCGGCACACAGGGCTGGCTCGGTCTCGTGGCGCTGCGCCAGGCACGCTGGCAGGAGGCCGTGGACCTCCTGCGTCCCCTCACCGAGCGGCCGGGCGCGCCCGTGTCGGTGCTGCACAACCTCGGCGTTGCCCACGAGCAGCTCGGCGAGCTCGAGCAGGCGGACGCGGTGCTCGGGGACGCCGCCACGCGCGCCCGCACCGACGGGCGCGTCATGCTGAGCTGGGGCATCGTGGCGCTGCGGCGGGGCGACTTCAGCGGCGCCGGCGGGCGGCTCGACCGGGCGCGCGAGGTGGTGGGCGAGGCCAGGCTGCCGGCCGTGTGGTACTGGGCCCGCTCGCTCGCCGCCGCCGGACAGGGCGACCTCGAAAGCGCCGAGGCGGTGCTCAATACGGGGCTCGAGCAGCATCCGCAGCATCCGGTCCTGCTGAACAACCTCGCCGCGTTCCTCGAACTGCTGGGGGATCCGGACCGCGCCGCCGCGCTGCTCGACCCGGTGATTGGCGAGGAGCCCACGCTCCCGCAGATCTGGAAGAACCGGGGCGATCTGCACTACCGGAACGGGCGGTACGACGACGCGGCCACCGCCTACCGGCGGGCGGTCAAGCTCCAGCCCGACCTCGGGGACGACGTCCACTTCAAGCTGGGCAACATCGCCTACCGGGCTGGGGATCGCGCGGCGGCGGCCGAGCACTGGCGACAGGCGCTCGCGCTCAATCCGGGGCACGAACTGGCACGCACCAACGTGGAGGCGCTCGGGGCGCCGGTATGACCGCGGCGTCGCAGGACGACGGACTGGCAACGCTGCTCGCCCAGATTGCGGGAGCGCGCGGCCTCACGTGCGACGGGTACAAGCCGAGCTGCCTGCGGCGCCGGCTGGCGGTGCGCATGCGCGCGCGCGGGGTGCACACCTACGCCGCCTACGCGGACGTGCTGCGGAACGACCTGGCCGAGTACGACCGGCTGCTGGACGCGCTCACCATCAACGTCACCAAGTTCTTCCGCAACCGCGAAACGTGGGAGGCGCTGGCGGGCGCGTTCCTGCCGTCGCTCTGGGCCGGGCGGGGCGGGGTGCGATGCTGGTCGGCCGGGTGCGCCTCCGGCGAGGAACCGTACTCCGTCGCGATGCTGCTGCTCGAGCATGCCCGACGGTCCGGCGCGGACGTGGCGACCTGCGCGGTCGATGCCACGGACCTGGATCCGACGGTGCTCGCGCGCGCCCGCGTCGGCGAGTACCGGGCCGCCGCCCTCGACGAAACGCCCCCGGACCTGGTGAGCCGCTACTTCGAGGGGGCCGATCCGTGGCGCGTGACCGCGCCCGTCCGCGACCTCGTGCGATGGCACCGGCACGACCTGCTGCGTGACCCGCCGCCCGGAGCGCCCTACGATCTCGTCACGTGCCGCAACGTGGTGATCTACTTCGAGCGGCCCAACCAGGAGCGCTTGTACCACGCCTTCGCCGACGCGCTGCGCCCGGGCGGGCTGCTGGTGCTCGGCAAGGTGGAGACCCTGGTGGGCGCGGTCCGCGACCGCTTCCGGCTCGAAGACGTGCGCGAACGCATCTACCGCCTCCGATGACCGGGCCCGACGGCGCGCGGACGATCGGTCTGGGGCAATGGGCCGTACTCCAGCGCGAGGGCAGCCTCGCCTGCCTCGGGCTTGGGAGCTGCGTGGCGGTGATCCTCGACGACCGGGATGCGCGGGTGGGCGGCCTGGCCCACGTGGTGCTTCCCACTCCGTCGCTCTCCCGGGATCAGAGCAACCCGGCCCGGTTCGCCGAAACGGCAGTGCCCATGCTCATCGCCGAGGTGCTGCGCGCTGGGGCGGTCCGGGGTCGGCTCACCGCGCGGCTCGTGGGGGGCGCGTCGCTGTTCGCGGCGCTCACGCCGCCAGGCACGGTGCAGATCGGGCAGCGGAACGTGAGCGCGTGCCGGACCGCCCTGGCCGCCGCCGGCATCGACGTCCGGGCCGCGGCGGTTGGAGGTGAGGCGGGCCGGTCGGTCTGGTACGCCGTGCAGTCCGGCGCCGTCACGGTCCGGTCGGTGGGGCATGCCCCCGAACAGATCTGACGCGCCGGTCCGCACCGTCCTCGTCGTCGACGACAGCGCGCTGCTGCGCCGGGTCCTGACCGACCTGCTCGATGCCTCGGGCCGCTATCGCGTGGTGGCGACCGCGCGCGACGGCCTCGACGCGATCGAGAAGGTGCACCGGTTCGCGCCGGACCTGGTGACGATGGACCTCGAGATGCCCGAGCTGGACGGCCTCGGCAGCATCGGCTACATCATGAGCGAGGCGCCGCGCCCCATCGTCGTCGTGAGCGCGTACGCGGGTCCGGGGACGTCACGGGCCATCCGCGCCCTCGAGTTGGGCGCCGTGGAGATCGTGGCCAAGCCGGCCGAGGGGACCCGGGCCGCCCTCGAAGCGATCGGGCCGACCCTGCTGGCCGCGCTCGATGCCGCGGCGCAGGCGGACTACTCCCGCGTGCCGATGCTCGCGCGCGCGCCCGCGGTGGCGCGGGCTCCGGCGTCGGAGGCGGCCCTGCCCGGGCGTGCGGCCCTCGCGGTCGCGGTCGCCGCGAGCACGGGAGGGCCCCGCGCGCTCGCCGACGTGTTGCCGCGGCTGCCGTGCGGGCTCCGCGCCACGGTGCTGGTCGTGCAGCACATGCCGCCCCGCTTCACGCGGAGCCTGGCCGAGCGCCTGGACCAGCACAGCGCCATGCGGGTGGTGGAGGCCGATGCGGGCGCGCCCCTCCTCGAGGACACCGCGTACGTGGCTCCCGGCGATTATCATATGCGCGTGGAGACGAGCGACGACGGTCCGCGCGTCCGCCTCGACCGCGATCCGCCCCTCTGGGGCGTGCGGCCCGCGGCGGACCCCTTGTTCCGCTCCGTGGCCGAGGTGTTCGGCCGCCGGGCGATCGGGGTGGTGCTCACCGGGATGGGACGGGACGGCGCGGCCGGGCTGCGGGCGATCCGGGATGCGGGTGGCTTCGGCATCGCGCAGGACCGGGAGACGTCGGTGATCTACGGGATGCCGCAGGCCGCCTTGCACGCGGGCGGGGTTGACGTCGTGGCCCCGCTCGGGCGGATCGCGGATCTCGTCCCGGGCGAACTGCGGCGGCGCGCATGAGTTCCTGGCTCGTGGTGGGGGCTGCCGCCCGGATGATCGCGATCCCGGTGGCGGTGGTGGAGGAAGTGGTCGAGCTTCCGGACCCGCTGCCGGTGCCGGGTCGCACCTCCGCGACCCGCGGCGTCGTGCCGATCCGGGGCCGCCTCCTCCCGCTCGCGAGCCTCGCTGCGGGAATCGGGATGGCGAGCGCGCCGGCGCCGGGCCGGGTGGGGGTCGTGCTTCGGATTGGCGGGCGGCGGCTGGTGCTCGAAGTGGACGAGGTCACCGACCTGGTGGCGGCACCCATGGAGGCGCTGCCGCACGGTTGGGAGGGCGGATGGGCCAACGCCGCCCTCCGGGGCCGGGCGACCCTGGTTCCCATCCTGGACCCGGAGTGGCTGCTGCAGCGCCTGGACGAGGACGCGGAACCGCGGGCGCGGGAGGCGGAAGGAATGAAGACGGCATGACGGACTCCGGCGACGAGATCCAGCTCGTCATCTTCCGGGTCGGGTCGCAGGCGTTCGCCCTGAACATCTTCCAGGTCGAGCGGATCCTGCGCTATCAGGAGCCGACGCCCCTGCCGGGCGCGCCGCCGTTCCTGGAGGGCGTGTTCGCGGCGGGCGAGCGGACCATTCCCCTGATCGACCTGCGCAAGCGGTTCGACGTGCCCGCGCGCGTGCGGGACGACACGCGCATCGTCCTGCTGGCGGAAGAGGGCGTGGGCATCGTGGTGGATGCGGTGCTTGCGGTGCGGAAGGTGCCGGCCGACACGGTCGTGCCGCCGTCGCCCCTGCTCCAGGGACTCGCGGCCGCCTGTGTCCATGCGACGGTGGTGGCCGACGACCGGACCGTCGTGCTGCTCGCGCCGTCACGCCTGCTGAGTTCGACGGAGCGGATCGCGCTGAGCGACCTGCTCGCGGAGGCGCCGGGATGAGCGACTCCCCCCTGACCGCGCTGCGCGTGCAGTACCAGGCCATCCAGCAGCGCCTCGACGAGGCGACCACGGCCGAGCAGCGCGACGCGGTCAAGCGCGAGATCATCGCCCTGTTCAAGACGGTCGATCAGGCGATCGGCGAACTCACGACGCTCAAGGAGGGCATCCGCGAGCTCGTGGACCGGTACAAGCAGCTCCAGGCGGGCCAGTCGCACGACACCGCCCCGCAGTTCACCGGGCAGGTGCCGGCCGTCCACGCGAGCCACATCGACGCGTCCACCCTGATCGAGAAGGGGTGGCACCTCATCTCGCTCGGTGACTACGACGGTGCGATCGCCTCGCTGCAGAAGGCGCTCCAGTACTCCCCCGGCGACACGCAGGGCGAGTCGCTGCTTGGCTGGGCGCAGATGCGCGCCGACCAGTACGACGAGGCGCTCCAGACGTTCCAGCGCGTCCTGACCGCGGAGCCGGCGAACTCGCTCGCCCGGATCAACGTGGGGTACATCTGTCTCAAGAAGCGGATCTTCGGGGAAGCCATCGAGCATCTCTCGAAGGCGATCCGGCTCGACAACGACCGCAAGGCCACGCTGTACGCGCACTTCTACCTGGGGCTGGTGTATCTCGAGCGGGAGATGTTCGAGGACGCGCAGTCGTTCTTCCGAAAGACGCTCACGCTCGGCCCGAACCTGATCGAGGCCTACTACGAGCTGGGCCGCGCCTACTGGCTTGCCGGGGAGCAGGACACCGCCCGCCAGACGTGGGACGACGGGTTCAAGGCCAACCGGTTCAACCCCTGGGGCAAGCGGTGCCAGGAAGCGATCGAGCTCGTCGCGCAGGGGCAGCAGCCGCCGCGCTACTAGCCGCGGCGCTGCTCGCGGCGCCGGCGCCCGGGTGGGCGCAGGGGCCCGCCGTGGTTCACGTCGGAAACGTGCGAACGGTCTTCTGGCCGGGGGACGAGCGGCTCGCGATGACGCTGGCCGAAGACGTCGCGCGCGCCGGCCCGTGGCCGGGCATTCCCGCACCCGAGCCGTTTCCCATCACCCTGATCGTGACGAGGTCCGCCGCGCGGTTCGATTCCCTCACCCGCGGACGGCTGCCGGCGTGGACCGGCGCCGCGGCGTTTCCCGGGTCGAGCACGATCGTTCTGCGCGTGACGGGGGATCCGCGGCAGACCCTGCGGCACGAACTGGCCCACCTGATGCTCGCGCGCGTCGCACCGCGGGCGCCGCTGTGGTTCGCCGAGGGGTACGCGGTGCGGTGCGCGGGCGAGTGGGAGGCGCTGGACGCGCTCGCGCTCAACTGGCGTCTGCTGCGCGGACGCCCGCCCACGTTCCGCGAGCTGGACCGGGAGTTGCGCGCCGGCGCGGGCCACGTCCGCGCGGCGTACGTGCTGGCGGCGTCGGCGGTGCTGTACCTGGAGCGGTTGGGCGGCGACCGCGGCCTGGAGCCCCTGATCGCGCGTCTCGGGGAGGAACGCGACTTCGACGGGGCCCTGCGGGCGGCGCACGTGCTGAGTCTCGAGGGGCTCGAAGAGCAATGGCATCGCGATCTGCGGCGTCGCTATGGGTGGTTGCTGCTCGGATCGTCGGTGACCCTCTTTTGGGGGGTGACCGCGGTGGTGGTGGGCATCGTTTGGTGGCGCCGACGGGGGCGGGACAGGGTCCGCCGGGAGGCGCTCGACGACGGCTGGGAAATCCCGCCGCCCGAGTCACCTAACGCTTGACCCCATTGGAACTTCGGGTTAGTTGTAGGTGTCTATGACCGATACCGGACCCTCGTCCGCACGGCTCCGCTTCGGGCGGAAGAACGCCCTCTTCCTGGGCGGGGCGCTGGTGGCCCTCGTGGCGGGTTATGCCCTTCTCGCCGGTGGCTCCACCAGCGTGGCCCCGATCCTGCTCGTCCTGGGATACTGTGTGCTGTTCCCGCTCGGACTGGCTCTCTGACGGAGGCAGGGTGCGGGCGAATAGCTCAGCGGTTCAGAGCGCCGGTTTTACACACCGGATGTCGGGGGTTCGAATCCCTCTTCGCCCATGGTGTTGGATGATGGACCCCAACGGGCGGCTTCGGAGGACGTGAGCGTGGTGCCTTCCCTTGTCGGATATCGCCGGGTCGTGCTCCTGGCCGCAGTCGCGGCGGGCACCCTGGTTCCGCAGTCCGCCTCCGCCCAGCTGGCCCGGCGGACGTCGAATGAACGCCTGCTGATCCTCCAGCCGATCCCCGGACCGGGCGTGGACACGAGCTTTGCCATCGCCAC
>DAINBS010000170.1:0-7079 GCA_036732805.1 Gemmatimonadales bacterium
AGCCAGCGCGTCGAGCGCCTGCCGCCACTGCCCCTCCTGCCTCTGCTGCCGCCCCTGGCGCAGCTGCCGCGCCTGCCGCTCCTCCAGCGCGCCGTAGTCGGGCGCGGGAATGGGTGGCGGCGGTTCGTCCTCGGTGAACCGGTTCACCCCCACCACCACGGTGTCGCCGGATTCGACGGCCTGCTGATAGGCGTATGCGGAGCGGTGGATGGCCTCCTGGAAGTCACCGCGGGCAATGGCCGCCGCGGCACCGCCGCCCTGCTCGATCTGCGCGAGCAGGGAACGGGCGTCCTCCTCGATGCGGTCGGTCAGCGCCTCGACGTAGTGCGAGCCGCCCAGCGGATCAGCGGTCTGCGTCACGCCGGACTCGTACGCCAGCACCTGCTGCGTGCGGAGGGCCAGCGTCGCGGACTCGGCGGTGGGCAGGGCAAGGGCCTCGTCGTAGGCGTTGGTGTGCAGCGACTGCGTGCCGCCGAGGGTGGCGGCCAGCGCCTGGACCGTGACGCGCACGACGTTGGTGAGCGGCTGCTGCGCCGTGAGCGTGCAGCCGCCGGTCTGGGTGTGCAACCGCAGCCGGCACGCGGCGTCGCTCCCCTGGTACCGCTCGCGCACGATCCGCGCCCACAGCCGCCGCGCCGCGCGGAACTTGGCGACCTCCTCGAACAGGTCGTTGTGCGCCGCGAAGAAGAACGAGATCCGCTCGGCCACGGCCGAGGCGTCGAGCCCGGCGGCCCGTGCCCGGTCGAGGTACTCGATCCCGTTGGCGAACGTGAACGCGACTTCCTGGACCGCGGTGGCTCCCGCCTCGCGCATGTGGTAGCCGCTCACCGAGATCGGGTTGAACGACATGCCCTCATCCGCCACGAAGCGGAACGTGTCGGTGATGAGCCGCAGCGAGGGCTCGGGCGGGAAGATGTACGTGCCGCGGGCCGCGTACTCCTTGAGGATGTCGTTCTGGACGGTCCCGCGGAGCTGCGCGGGCGGGACGCCTTCCTGCTCGCCCACCACCACGTACATCGCGAGCAGGATAGGCGCGGTGGCGTTGATCGTCATGGACGTGGAAACGGCTTTCAGCGGAATGCCGGCGAACAGCCGCGCGAGATCGTCCACCGAGTCGATGGCGACGCCGGCGCGGCCCACCTCGCCTGCGGCCGCGGGCGCGTCGGAGTCGTAGCCCATCTGCGTGGGCAGGTCGAACGCGACCGACAGGCCGGTCTGCCCGGCGGCGAGCAGCGCGCGGAAGCGCGTGTTCGTTTCCTCCGCGGTGCCGAACCCCGCGTACTGGCGCATGGTCCACAGCCGGCCGCGGTACATGGTCGGGTGAATGCCCCGCGTGAACGGAAACGCGCCCGGCGCCTCGGGACCGTAGTGCCCGTCCACCGGAAACCCGGATGGCGAGCGGCGGGACTCGGTCACGCCACGGTGGCGGTGGCCCGCCCGATGGTCTCCTGCACGAAGGCGACATCGTCCCGGCTGCCGATCACGAGCGGCGTGCGCTGATGCAGTTCCTTCGGCACGATGTCGAGGATCGCGCGCTCGCCATCCGTGGCGGCCCCGCCGGCCGCTTCGGCGATGAAGGCGAGCGGGGAGGCCTCGTAGAGGAGCCGCAGCTTGCCCTTGGGCGACTTGCTGTCGGCCGGGTACATGAAGATCCCGCCCGCGATCAGATTGCGGTGGAAGTCCCCCACGAGCGACCCGATGTACCGCGCGTTCTTCCGGCTCTTGAGCGAGCGGACCACCTCGCGGTAGCCGTCGCTCCAGCGGTCGTAGTTGCTCTCGTTCACGCTGTAGTACGTCCCGGCGGTCGGCGTCACGATCGACGGGTGGCTGAGCAGGAACTCGCCGATGCGCGGATCCAGGGTGAACCCGTGCGCCCCACCGCTGCGCGTGCTGTAGACCAGGATGGTGCTCGACCCGTAGATGACGTACCCCGCCGCCACCTGCCGGCTGCCCACCTGGAGGCAGTCCTTCAGGGTGCCGGGGATCCCGTCCGGCGTCACACGCCGGTGAATCGAGAAGACCGTGCCGATGGAGGCGTTCACGTCGATGTTGGACGACCCGTCGAGCGGATCGAACAGCAGCACGTACTTGCCGGGGTTGTTCTCCAGCGCCACCGGCACGGGCTCGTGGTCTTCCTCGGAGGCGGTGACGCACACGCGACCCGTCTTTTGAATCACGCTCTTCATGACGTCGTTGGCGAGCACGTCGAGCTTCTGCTGCTCTTCACCCTGCACGTTGGTGGCGCCCGAGCGCCCCAGCACGGCGGCGAGCCCCGCCCGGCGGACGTAGCTCGAGATCACCTTGGCGGCAAGGGCCACGTCGTAAAGGAGGTTGGTGAGCTCCCCGGTGGCCTCGGGGAACATCCGCTCCTGCTCGATGATGAAGCTCTCGATCGTAACCAGTCGAGAACGCGACATGCGATCCTCCCCGGCGGTGACCGTCCGCCCTGCTCGACCCCAAGATAGCGCCCGTCGGTGCGCACCGTCACCGTGCCGCCGCGGTCCGTGCGGAACACCGTGACGCCCCGCTCCGCGAGCCGCGCCAGCACGCCGGGCGCGGGGTGCCCGTACCCGTTGGCCCCCACGCTGATCACGGCCACTCGGGGGCGGAGCGCGGTGAGCCACGGCGCTCCGGTGCTGCCGGCGGAGCCGTGGTGCCCCACCTTGAGCAACTCGACCTGTGGCAGTCGCCCCACGAGCAGCGACTCCACCGGCAGCCCCGCATCGCCGCTCAGCACCGCGTCGAACTCGCCGTAGCTCACGCGCAGCACCACCGAGTTCTCGTTGGGCCGTGCCTCCCGCCGCACCCACGCGGCCGACGGATGGAGCACTTCGATCCGCACCCCGTCCCACCGCAGCGTGTCGCCGTCCCGCGCCGCCCGCCACGACGCCCCGGTCTGATCCACGACCCGGAGGTATTCGCCGTAGAGGTCGGTCCCCAGCGGCTGCCCGGGCTCGAGCACGAGTGCCGAGGGAACCGCGGACAGCACGCTCGGCACGCCGCCCAGGTGGTCGGCATCCCCGTGGGAAACGACCACGAAATCGAGGCTCCGGACACCCTGCCGGCGCAGAAACGGTGCCACCACCGACCGGCCCGCGTCGCCACGCATGGTCCGCGGCCCGGCATCCACCAGGGCCCACCGCCCATGGGGGGACCGGAGCGCGATGGCGTCGCCCTGACCCACCGCCAGCACATGCAGCGTGAGGCCCGTGTACCGGTCCCGCGCCCACCAGTCCCTGGCGGCCATGGCCCAACTCGCCACCGCCAGGCCCAGGAGCACCCGCCGCATCACGACGGGCCAGGTGGGGCGGCGGCGGACCAGCCAGACCGCGGCCACGAGTCCTACGGCCCACGGCGCCGTGAAGGCGACCCCGGGCTCGCCCGCCACGACCCCGAACGGCAGCCTGGCGCCCACGGCGGCAACGCGTTCGAGAGCCGCGAGGGCGACCCCGGTCCCGGCCGCGAGGACGGGGCCGGCCACCAGGCTCGCCAACACCCCCGGGACGATCACGCCCGCCAGGGGGATGGCCACGAGGTTGGTGACGAGCCCTGCCAGCGCCACCTGACCGAACACGTACGCCGTGATCGGCGCCGTGGTGAGCACGGCGCCCGCCGACGAGGTGACCATCTCGACCACCGCGCCGCGTCGTTTTCCCCGGCGCAGCAGCGCCGCCGTCTCGATGGTCCCCCAGATGGCCGCCACGGACAGCCACGCCCCGGCCTGGGTGACCGCCGCCGGATCGATGGCCAGCACCACGAGCACCGCCACCGCGAGGACCGCGCTTGCCGGCGGATGCCGCTGGCGGGCGCGGGCGAGGGCCGCGATGGCCACGAAGCCGGCCGCGCGGGTGGCCGGCGCCGGAAAGCCCAGCAGGAAGGTGTACACCCAGACGCCGACGGCGCCGAGCCACGGGGCCCGACGGCCCAGCCCCAGGGCGCGACCGACCAGCGCGAGCCAGGCCGCCACGATCCCGACGTGCAGGCCCGAGATGGCGAGGATGTGCGCGAGCCCCGATGCGGTGAACTCGGCGCGCAGGCGCGGGTCCACGTCCCCGCGCCGGTCGAGTACCAGCGCGTCGATGAGGGGGGCTCGGTCGCCGAACAGCTCGCCACTGCGGCGCGCCACCGCATCCCGGACGACGAACCGCAGGGGGCGCCGCGCCCCGAGGACCCGCACCCGCTCCGCGCGGAGCGCGCCGCCCGGCGTGTAGCGCCCGACGACCACGAGCGTGGCGCCCGAGGGTGCCGCCCCCGCGGGCATTCGCAGGCGCACGCGCCCGCCACAGCCTTCGGGCGCGTGGCGCACCACGGCGTCCGCCATCCCCCGGCCCGACGGGGCGTCGGCCAGGCGGACGATGGCGGCGTGGCGGCCGGCGGACCAACGGGACGCGCAGCTCGCGCGCTCCCGCTCCGCCACCCATCGGCCATGGGCGCCGCCCACGGCGGCGATGACGAGCAGGGTGGCGCCCCAGGGCGCTCGCCACCGGAGCGGAACCGCGCCGGCGAGCACCAGGCCGATCACGACCCACGGGAGAAACAGCGCGCGACCGACCCAGAGGCCGGCCGCAAAGGCCACGGTGGTTTGGGCGACGGGCGGCATGCCGCCCGGTCAGGTCAGCCGGAGTGCGGCTTGCCGTGCTCCGGGCGGGGCGAACGGATCACCCGCTTGAAGCCCTCGATCAGGGCGACCGAGATGTCGGCCTGCTCCTGCTCGCGCTGCATGCGCACGTGGGTGAGCACGGCGCCGCGGCGCTGGGTCACGTAGCGCGGAGGCAGCTTGTTCAGGGCGTAGACGATGACGTCGTCCTGACAGACCTCGCACCCGCAGAAATCCGGGAACGATGCCCTCAGCCGCTCGAACTCGCGCGCGACCACGATCTCGTTCAGGTTCCTCACCCCACGACGGCCAACTCCCTGCCCGAAAGCTCGGGCAACCCGGTGAACGTGGAACCCGTGGTCCCCGTGAGGCGCACCCGGAGGTACGACCCGATCCAGTCCGTGGGGCCTGCGACCAGCACAACCTTGTTGCTTCGCGTGCGCGCCTGCAAGAGCCCGCCCCGCCGCGCCACCTTTTCGACCAGGACCTCGTGCGTGGACCCCACCAGGCCGGCGTTGCGGTGCCGGGCCACCTCGCGCACCGTGGCAATGAGCCGCTCGAGCCGCGCCCCCGCCACGTCGTCCGGGACGGCGCCGGGGAGCCGCAGCGCGCCCGTGCCCTCGCGGGGCGAGTACTTGAAGGTGTAGGCGTCGTCGAAGCCCACGGCCCGCACCAGCGACTCCGTTTCGGCGAATTCGTCGTCCGTCTCGCCTGGGAACCCCACGATGATGTCGGTGGTGAGACCGAGGCCGGGAATCGCATGCCGGAGGCGGTCCACCACCGCGAGGTAGTCGTCGCGCGTGTACCGCCGCCCCATGCGCTTGAGCAGGCGGGTGGAGCCGCTCTGCACCGGCAGGTGCACGTGCTCGCAGACCGCCGGGACCTCGGCCATGGCCGCGACCACGGGGTCCGTGAACGCCGTGGGGTACGGGCTCGTGAACCGGACGCGCCGGACCCCGGGCACCGCCCCGACCGCGCGGAGCAGGTCCGCGAAGTCGTGGGTCCCGTCGTGATAGCTGTTGACCGTCTGGCCAAGCAGCGTGACCTCCGTGACGCCCTGGTCGGCAAGGCTCCGCACCTCCGCGACGACATCCGCCAAAGTGCGGGACCGCTCCGGTCCGCGCGTCATCGGAACGATGCAGAACGTGCACCGATAATCGCAGCCGCGCTGCACGGTCACGAAGGCGCCCACCCGGTCGCTCCGCACGGGCGGCACGTCTTCGTAGTGCTCCCAGGCCTTGAACGCGGTCTCGGCCGTCCGCCGGCCGTCGAGCGCCCCGCCCACCAGCTCCGGCAGCGCGCGATAGCCGTCCGGCCCGATGACGAGGTCCACGTGAGCCACCTCGTCGAGCAGGCGCCGGCCCAGCCGCTGGGCCATGCACCCCACCACTCCGAGCACGACGCCGGGGCGCTTGTAGCGCTTGAGCTCGCCCATCCGGCCAATCACCCGCTGCTCCGCGTTGTCCCGCACGGCGCAGGTGTTGACGAGCATGAGGTCCGCGGCGGCCGGATCGTCGGTGGCCTCGTAGCCTTCGCGGCCGAGCACGCCCAGCATCAGCTCGGTATCGGCCACGTTCATCTGGCAGCCATATGTCTCGATATAGACGCGGCGGCTCATGCGGCGAGCGGGATGGCCGTGAGCCCCCCGCGATCGGCGTGGAGCCGGGCGGCAAACCGGGCCGCGGGAGGAACGTGGACCGGCAGCGAGATGGTGAGGTAGTCCTCGGTGAGTCCTTCGAAGCGCCCGCCGTGCCGCGCGAGCAGGACGACGTCGGCGGCACTGCCCGCCCGGGCCGCGGCATGCGCCGCGCCCTTGGCCTCCACCAGCGCCCGCAGCTCGGCGCTCCGTTCGCGGACCGACTCGGGCGTCACGGGCGCCCCCAGCCGGAGGGCCGCCGTCCCGGGACGCGGCGAGTAGGGGAACACGTGGATGTACGTGAACGGCAGGGACGCGACCAGATCCCGCGTGGCCGCGAAGTCGGCATCCGTTTCCCCGGGGAACCCCACCATCACGTCCGCCCCCAACGCGAACACCGGCAGGCACGCCGCCATCCGCTCCACACGGCGGCGATACTCGTCCGCGGTGTACCAGTGGCGCCCCATGCGGCGGAGCACGCCGTCGCTGCCGGACTGCAGCGGCGCGTGCAGGTGCGGTGCCACCCGATCGGGAGCGCCGACCATCAGGTCGGAGAGGATCTCATCCACCTCGGTCGCTTCCACCGATGACAACCGGAACCGCACGCGGGGGACCTCGCTGACCAGGCGCTCGACCAGCGCGCCGAGCCCGCTGCCTTCCCTGCCCTTACTGCCCTTACTGCCCTTGCTGCCCTCCCTGCCGTACGTCCCGATATGCACCCCGGTCAGTACGATCTCCTCCGCATGCTCGGCAAGCAGCCGAGCCTCCGCCACGAGGTCGGCGACCGGTCGCGACCGGTTGGCGCCGCGCGCCACCACCGTCGCGCAGAACGTGCAGTGCTCGTCG
>DAINBS010000171.1:0-7026 GCA_036732805.1 Gemmatimonadales bacterium
CGCGCGGGCGATGTGTTGAGCGCGGCCACCGTGTTCGTCGGGTCCGGTCTGCTGACACTCGGAGCCTCCCGCATCGCGATTCTGAACATCGCCCTCGTGGTGGTATGGCTGGTGGTGGCGATACGGATCGGGCGCCGGTACGGCCGGCTCGCGGCAGCGACACGGATCTAGCGGTTCTCCGACGGGCGGCGCAGCCGCTCGAGGTCCAGCGCGATCGTGGCCTCGGACGCGAGCAGCGCCCGGACGATCTCGTCGCGCGACCGCCGCGCCGGCTCCACGGTCCGCGTGTCCTCGAGGAACGACCACAGCGCCTGCCGGATGTCCGGCGGCAGGGTAGCCTCCAGGTACTCCAGGGCCGTGCCCCGCACCTGCGCATCACCCGCGAACAGTCCGCGGAACGCCAGCCGCAGCGGCGCGGCCGGCAGAACCAGAGCGAGCAGCGAGAACACGTGCTGCAGGCCCCGGCCCGCCCGGTCGCGCAGCACGTCGTCGAACATGGGCGACCACGCCTCGTCGTCTTCCAGATCGAGCACGCGGTGGCTTTCCCAGACGCGCCGATCCACGCTGACCTCCCGCAGGGCCGCGCCGAGGATGCGATCCCGGTCCACGCGGGCCTCCGGGTGCGCCGCCGTGATCCGGTGCAGTGCGAGCCCGCAGCGGTACCGCACCTCGAATCGGGGGTCGCCGAGGCCGGCTTCCAGCCCGTTCACGGCGGCCTGCGACAGGTGGCTCGACAGCACGAGCGGAATCCGGCGCCGGACGGTGAATTCCTCGTCGGGGTTCAGCAGCGCCCGAACCAGCGCGCCGGTGGCGACCGGGCCCGCGTGCCGCAGCGCCGCAATGGCCGACCGGGCGACCGAGTCCCATGCCAGGAGCACGATGACGTCGTCGACCAGGTCGGCGGTCAGCATCGCGGACTGGAGCGACTCGCGGACGCGCTGCGGATCGCGGGAGCGGATCGCGGAGGCCGCATCGCGGGGAGCCACCGCCGGTTCGTCTCCGTGCCAAAGCGGCGCCGGAGCGGCGGGCGCCGCCACCATGGCGAGCGTGGGCAGGTCCATCGTGAAGGCCCCCGCCCCCACGGTGTGCAGCATGGCGGACTGGAGCGCGTCCTCTTCGAGCGCGGGCATGCCGCCTTCGGCCCGGGCGGAGAGGCTCCCGGCCAGGGCGGCCGCGTAGCCGCGCTGCAGCCGGAACACCAGGGCCACCGCGGCGCCGGTGACGAGGATGACCAGCCCCAGGAGCACCTGCAGCGCGGCCGGCCCCAACAGCGCGAGCCGCACCGCGGCGGCTCCCAGCACGTCCCCCACCCGCGTGATGCCCACGTCGATCACGGCCTTGGTGGCGCGCTTCTCCGTGGGCAGCAGGGGGGCGAAGAGCATCTCGTAGCCCGTGCGGAAGAGGCTCGCGCGCATGAGCGCTTCGGTTCCGCGGGCCGCGACCACCGCGCCAAACCCGCCCGCCGCCAGCGCCACGCCGCTCCCGACGGCCGTGGCCAGCGGCAGGGTGCCCACCGTACGGGCCAGTCCGAGCCTCCGCAGAACCGGCCGGGCCGCGAGGGTCTGCATCGCGAAGGCGAGGACGCCGACGCCCGTGTAGTACCACGCGAAGAACCGCAGCAGCTCCTCGCCCCGCCCCAGCGCTCCCGTCACGCGCGCCTTGAACACGTAGTCGAGCATGACCTCACCCAGCGTCGTGAGCACCACCAGCGCCACCAGGAGCCGGAGATACGGCGCGCGCGCCGCGATCCGCGCCGGGATCGGCTCCTCATCGAGCCCCGGGGTCTGCGGGAGGATGCCCCGTCCAGCCGCGGCGGCGAACGCCGCCGCACCGAAATGACAGATCGCGAGCAGGGGGAGCATCGTCGCCACGGGGAGCATCTCACCCGCCTGGGCGGCCACGACGCCCCCCACGACTCCTCCCAGCGTTCCGGCGGCGCCGATCCGGCTGATCAGTCTGCGTGCCGCCCGGGGATCGAACCGCTCGCCCACGATCAACCACAGGCCCGACACCAGCACCGCGCCGAACGCGGCGTAGTGCAGGTAGAAGACGATCGCGCCCGCGGTGCCGGCGCGCTGGAGCAGCCACCACTCCGCCAGCAGCAGCACGGCGCTCGCCGCAAAGCCCAGGGGCACCAGCCGCGACGGGCCCGAGCGGGTGAGCGCCCACGCCGCCGCGACCGCGAGAAGCACGGATGCGCCGGCCGCGCCGACCACCATGGCCGGCAGGGCGGTCACCGGAAAGACCGAGAAGAAGACCGCGTCGCGCGTGGCCTTGCCGGCCGTCTGGAACGCGACCGCCAGGCCGGCGGTGATCCCGGCGGCCCAGACGGCACGGCCGGCTGCATCCACTGAACGCCTCCGCGACGGGGGAACGGACCGGTCGAAGCTAGGGGTGGCCGGTCACGCCAGCAACGCGGGCGCAACGTCTCCCGTGCCGGTCAGGCGCACGACGGTGCCGCCCCCGGCACCGAACCGCAGTGCCGCGGATCCGTCGCGCACCGCGACCTCGATGGTGCCGCCCGATCCCACGTAGGCCACCGCGGCACCGGGGGCCACGTCGGCGAACGTGCGCCGCACGGGCCCGACGGCCTGTCCGCCCACCTCCACGATGCCGGAAGCCGAAGGGAGGTTCGTGATGAGGTTGCCGAACCGGTCCGCCAGCAGCACCTCGCCCACCATGAACGATCCCTCGGTGCGCGGCCGCGGCAGGGGAAGGCGTGCGTGCGGCTCCACCGGCGGCCCGAGGCTCGAGAGCGGCACCCCGGCGGCGAGGGCGGCCGCGGCCGGCGCAAAGACGTCCCGGCCGTGGAACGTGGGGGACGCGTCGGGAGGAGTGGGCAGCGCCACCGCCCGCGCCTCGCGCAGCACCTCGGTGAACACACCGTTGTCCGGCCCGACAAATCGGTGGCCGCCCGCGGCAAGCGCCAATGCCACCCGCGGGCCGCCCACGCCAGGATCCACGACGCAGAAATGGACGGTCCCCGGCGGGAACCGGTGCCACACGCGCCCGAGCACCACCTGGGCCGTCCGGATGTCGCCGGGGGGAACATCGTGCGTGACGTCGACGAGCACGGCGCCCGGGGCGCGGCTCAGGAGGGTGCCCTTCACTTCGGCGACGTATCCGTCGGTCGTCCCGAAGTCGGTGAGCAGCGTGATCACCGACCCGCCGCTCATGCGACCGTCAGCCGGAGAGCACCGGCAGCGCGATCGTGCGTCCCGCCAGCTTGCGCACGGCTTCGGCGATGCCGCGGAGGGCCACCGCCGCGGGCGAGTCGGGCTGCGCCACGAGGAGCGGCGCCCCCGCATCGCCCAGGTCGGCGGCGCCGGCCTGGAGGGGGATCTGGCCCAGCAGCGGCACGCCCACCTCCGCCGCGAGGCGGGCCCCGCCCCCGGTGAGGAAGATCTCCGTGCGCTCGCCGCAGTGCGGGCACGCGAACCAGCTCATGTTCTCGACGATGCCGAGCACCGGCACGCCCACGCGCTCGAACATCTTGGCGCTCCGCAGCGCGTCGCCGATGGCCACCTCCTGCGGCGTCGTCACGATCACGGCGCCCGTGAGCTGGATGGCCTGCGCGAGCGACAGCTGCGCATCGCCCGTGCCCGGCGGCATGTCCACGATCAGGTAGTCGAGCGTGCCCCAATCGACGTCGTGCAGGAACTGCTGGATGACCTTCGTGATGATCGGCCCGCGCCAGATGGCGGGCTGATCGCGCTCGATGAGGAGGCCGAGCGAGATGAGCTTCACGCCGTGGGCCTCGAGCGGCACGATCTTGTTGCCGGAAACGCCGGGGCGCGCCGTGACGCCGAACATGCGCGGGATGTTGGGCCCGTACACGTCGGCGTCCATCAGGCCCACCCGCACGCCCTGCCCCGCGAGGCCCACCGCGAGGTTCGCCGCGACGGTGGACTTGCCGACCCCGCCCTTGCCCGACGAGACGGCGATGATCTTCCCCAGCGTGCCGGAGGCCGCCGGCGCGGGGGCCGGCGGGTGGCCGGCTCCGGGCGCGCCCGCCGGGCGGGCGGGGCCGCCGGAGGCCGTCGGCTCGACCACGTCGATCCGCACGGCGGTCACACCGTCCAGCTCGCGCACGGCCTGCCGGGCCTCCCGCACCAGGGACGCAGGGTCGTCGCGCGACAGCGCGAACGTGAAGGCGACGACGCCGTCGGCGCCCACGGTGAGGTCCCGGACCATCCCGGCCGAGATGATGTCCGTAGCCGCGCGGGGGTTCCGCACGTTCGTGAGCGCGCCCGCGACCCGGGCCAGCAGGGGATTCGTCATGGAACGTGGAATGTACGACGGGCCGTGAAAGCCGAGCAACCGTCAGCCGAGCGCGCGGCGGGCCTCGCGCAGCACGCGTTCCTGCACGTCGGCCAACGAGCCCTCGAGCGACGCGCCCGCGGCCTTCCGGTGTCCGCCGCCGTCGAACTGCTCGGCCAGCCGGGAGACGTCCACGTCGCCCACCGATCGGAACGAGATCTTGATGCGGCCGCCGGCGATCTCCCGGAACAGCAGGGCGAGCCGCACGCCGGCAATCGAACGGGCAAACTCGACCACGCCGTCCAGCTCGTCCGACGCCACGCCGTGCCGGGCGAGGGCCCCCGGCGGCACCGTGAGCCAGGCCAGGCCGGGCGGCACCTCCACCGCCAGCGTGTCGAGCGCTTCCGCGATGAGCCGCACTCGGCCTTCAGGGACGCTGGCGTACACCGAGGTGTACACGTCCTCCGGATCGATGCCGTGCTCCAGCAGATGCCCCGCCACCTGGAGCGTGCGCGGGCTCGTGTTGCTGAAGCGGAACCCGCCCGTGTCCGTGAGGATCGCGACGTACAGCGCCCGGGCGGCCGCCGCGGTCACGTTCCAGCCGGCGACGCGGGCGAGATCGTAGACCAACTCGCCCGTGGCCGCCGCGGCCGAGTCCACCAGGCGCGGGCCGGCGGGGAGCGTGCCGTCGCTCGCGTGATGGTCGATGCACGCGACCGTGACGCCGCGCGCGCGCACGTGGGAGCCCAGGTGACCGAGACGGCCCAGATCGGCGATGTCGCAGACGAGGATCAGGTCCGCCCGCGCGATCTCCTTCGCCGCGTGATCGGTCCGATCCGCGCCGTCCGCCTCGGCCAGCAGAAACCGATACCGCTCGGGATAGGGAGTGGGGTTGGCGATCACGGGACGCAGCCCCTGCGCTCGCAGCAGGTGCCACAACGCGATCTCGCTTCCCACCCCGTCGCCGTCGGCGTTCACGTGCGTCGTCAGGACGACCCGGGCGTCGGGGACGAGCGCCGCCAACAGGGAACGCGCGCCGCGGCGGCGGGCGGGAGCGATTCCCGGCCCGCGTCCCGGGCGGCGCGGTGCGGAGCGTTTCATCACGATCCCTGCGTGAAGGGCGTGGGAGACACGGGGCGGACCGCCGTAGAGTAGAAGAAAGGCGGTTGCTGTCAAGCCGGGCCAACGCGACCGGCGCGCGCCAGGGCCGGTGGCCGCAACCGCCAGTCTCGTCTATACTTCCGCGCCTCCCCGCCGAGGGTTGTCCCGTGCGCGAAACCGGCTCCTTCCCGACCCTCTCCGCCTCCGAAACCGAGCCCTGGGATCGCCTCCGCGAGCTGATTGCCGAGCGGCGGTCGCAGGAGATTTTGCCGTTCCTGGCATCGCTCGCCCCGGGCGAGCCCGCGCGCGCCATCGACCGGCTCGACGAGGAAGCCCGCAACGCCCTGTTCACGCTGCTGCCGCCGGACGAGGCGGCGGGTGTGCTGAGCGCGGTGCTCGACTCGGAGGCCGCCGGGTTCCTCGAGGATCTTCCCGCCGCCGACGCGGCGGCGATCATGGCCGAGCTGCCGAGCGACGCGCAGGCCGACCTGCTGGGCCGGATCGAGGACGTGGGGGCCGAGGCCATTCTCGCGAGCATGGGCACGGTGCGCGCCACCGTGGCCCGCCGCCTGTTGAGCTACGAGCCGAACACCGCGGGCGGCCTGATGATCGCGGAGTACCTGGCATACCCGGAGGACGGTACGGTCGGGGACGTGGTGACCGACCTCCGCGCGCACGGCGATCGATACGCCGATTACAACGTGCAGTACGCCTACGTGACCACGGCGGACGGCAGGCTCGTGGGCGTGCTGCGCGTCCGCGACCTGCTCCTGTCGCCGGCGTCGCGCCCCCTGCGGGAGATCATGCTCGGCGACCCGCTGCGGGTGTCCGACACGACCGCGCTGGAGGACCTCAAGCGCTTCTTCGACGAGCACACCCTGTTCGGCGTTCCCGTCACCGACGCCGACGGGCGGCTCGCGGGCGTGGTGCGGCGCGCGGCGGTGGAGGAAGCGCTGCGCCACAGCGCCACCCGGGTGTACCTCGCGTTCAGCGGCCTCGCGGGCGAGGAGGAGCTGCGCTCCATGCCGCTCAAAGCGCGCGCCTTCCGGCGCCTCTCGTGGCTCACGCTCAACATCGCGCTCAACATCCTCGCGGCGAGCGTCATCGCGGCGTACCAGGACACGCTGTCGGCGGTCATCGCGCTGGCGGTGTTTCTGCCCATCATCTCCGACATGAGCGGCTGCTCCGGCAGCCAGGCCGTGGCGGTGAGCATCCGCGAGCTCACCCTGGGCCTGATCCGACCCTACGAGTTCCTGCGCGTGGTCGTCAAGGAGGGCGGGGTGGGGATCATGAACGGCATCATGCTCGGCCTCATGATCGGCGGCCTCGCCTTCCTCTGGAAGCACAACATCTACCTGTCGCTGGTCGTGGGCTCCGCGCTGGCGCTCAACACGATCATCGCCGTGCTCGTGGGCGGCCTCGTGCCGCTGGGGCTCAAGGCCCTGCGCCTCGATCCGGCCCTCGCGGCGGGCCCCATCCTCACCACCATTACGGATATCGGCGGGTTCTTCCTGGTGTTGAGCTTTGCGTCCGCGGTACTGCCGAGGCTGACGTGATGACAGTTAGCCGTTAGCTGTTGGCGGTTGGCGGTTGGCGGTTCATGCCCGCGGCGATGCTGCCCTCGGCGCACGGAGTCCGGCATGCCTGAGGAACGTACGGCTAACG
>DAINBS010000172.1:0-7014 GCA_036732805.1 Gemmatimonadales bacterium
CTCTCGGTGGCCGAGTCGGTGGCGCGGTCGCAGCGCTTCATCGCGCTGGCGTGTGGCGCGGCGCTTGGGGGCGGCGTGGCTGGCCTGGTGGCGCAGTGGCTCGGCAGGTGGAGCCTCGCGGCGCTCGTCGGCGTCAACGTCGACATCGGCGGCGGCCTCGATGGCCTGGCCATTGGCGCCGCCGCGGGCCTGGGCTACGGCCTGGCCACCTCGCCGTCCGGCGGCGGACTGGCGGCGCCCCGGGGGCGGCGGCGACTGGGTGTCGCTGGGGTGACCGCCGCTCTGTGCGGCCTGGCCGCCCTGGGCCTCTCGCTCACCGGCCGCCCGCTGGTCGGCGGGACCATCCACGCCATTGCCGAGGCCTCCCTGGGATCACAGGCGACCCTGACCGCCCTTGGTCGCCTGATCGGAGAGCCCGACTTCGGGTCCCTGACCTCCGCCCTGATCTCGACCGGCGAAGGCGCGCTGTTCGGCCTCGGCGTGGCCCTGGGCCTCACCCGCCGCCCGTGAGGCAATTCACGAACATCTCACCGAAGGCTCACGCGCCGCTGAAGACTTCCGTGCGCGAACCACCGATGCTTCGAACTGGAGGACATCGATGGAAACGCTCACGCCCACCCTGGCCCGAGGACGCGCAACGGCGCCCGGCCCGCACATCTGCCTGCACGCCAGCATCCACGTCGCCACCCGCCATCCCACCGAGTTCATCGACCTGACCGACCGCCTCAACGGGCTGATCGCCCACGCGGGCCTCGGCGCGGGCATCCTCAACGTCCAGACCCTGCACACGACAACCGCGATCGTCGTCAATGAGCACGAGCCGCTGCTGCTGGCCGATTTCAAGGCCCTACTCGAGGCTTCGGCCCCGGACGATGGCCGCTATCGGCACGACGACCCCACCGCGCGCACGGTGAACCTCACCGATGGGGAGCGGAAGAACGGCCATGCCCACTGCCGGGCACTCCTCCTGCCCTCGTCGGCCTGCCTCAACGTCATAGGGGGCCGGCTGCGGCTTGGGCGATGGCAGCGTGTGTTCTTCGTGGAGCTGGATGGCCCGCGCGAGCGCGGCGTGTCGGTGGCAGTGCTCGGAGATCCGGTGGAATGAGCACGACGACGGCGGTCAGACGGGGGCCTGACCGCCATGCGTCGTGGCCGCCTACCGTCCGATCGTGGTCGGCGGCTCTTCCTTCACGGACACCTTGATGAAGCTGGTCGTCCAGCAGCAGCCGGTCGCGCCGCCGCCCGGCCCGGCTCGTGACACGACTGGCACTTCGCCTGAAAGATGGGCGCGACGTCCCTGGAGAGCTGTCGGGGCGATTCCGGCGGGACGGCCAGCCTCACCAACATCTCACCGAATGCTCATGCCCCGCTCAAGACTCCGAAGCGCCAACCACCGATGCTGTCGCGCGGAGGACAGTGGAGATGCTCACGGTCAAGATGATCCTGCCGGCCTTGACGGAAGCGACGAGCCCCTTCTGGCGGCCCATCAAGTACTCCTTGTTCCCGCCCCTCGGACTGGCCACGCTGGCTGGCTACCTGGGGGACGATGCCGACGTCCAGATTCAGGACGAGCACGTCGAGCCCCTCGACCTGGACGACACGCCGGACCTGGTCGTCATTCAGGTCTACATCACCTCCGCGAAGCGGGCGTACCAACTCGCGGACCACTACCGCCTTCGGGGGGCGTACGTGGCCCTGGGCGGCCTGCACGTGACGTCGCTACCCGACGAGGCCATCGCCCACGCCGACACCATCTTCCTGGGTCCCGGCGAGGACACGTGGCCGCGGTTCCTGGCCGATTTCAGGCGCGGCCGCCCCGAGCGCGTCTATCGCTCGACGCTGAGGACGCTGGCGGGCGTGCCGCCGATCCGGCGCGATCTGATTAACCGCCGCCTCTATCTCGTCCCCAACTCCATCGTGGTGTCGCGCGGGTGCCCGCACGTGTGCGACTTCTGCTACAAGGAGGCGTTCTTCGAGGGCGGGCGGTCCTTCTACACGCAGGCGGTCGATGCCGCGCTGGCCGAGATCGATCGCCTTCCCGGCCGTCACTTGTACTTCCTCGATGACCACCTGTTCGGCGACCCGCGCTTCGCGTCCGCGCTCTTCGATGGCATGCGCGGCATGGGACGCCTCTGGCAGGCGGCCGGGACCGTGAACGCGGTGCTGGCGCCGGGTCTGCTCGAGCGCGCGGTGGATGCGGGGCTCCGCAGCCTGTTCGTCGGGTTCGAGACGCTCAACCCGGCGAACCTCGCCGAGCAGCGGAAGTACCAGAACATGCGTCGCGACTACGCCGGGGCCGTCCGGCGCCTGCACGGGCACGGCGTGATGATCAACGGCAGCTTCGTCTTCGGTATGGACGGCGACGACGGCTCGGTGTTCGCGCGCACCGTCGAGTGGGCCATCGGGCAGGGGATCGAGACGGCCACGTTCCACATCCTCACGCCCTACCCGGGCACGGCGCTCCACCGGCGGATGTCCGAGCAGGGTCGCCTCACGGTGCACGACTGGGACCGCTACGACACCCGCCACGCCGTGTTCCGCCCGGCGCGCATGTCGGCCGCCGCGCTGGAAGACGGGTACCGCTGGGCCTACCGGGAGTTCTACCAGTGGCGCTCGATCGCCCTGGGGGCCTCGGCGCACGGCCATCTCGTGGACGGCCTGCGGCACTTCGCCTATGCGTCGGGGTGGAAGAAGTTCGAGCCCCTCTGGGATGTCATCATCCGTGCGAGGCGCGCGGGCGCCATGCTGCCGGTGCTCGAGGCCCTCCTGCGCGTCAGATCTCCATCAGGTCCTTCCCGAGGATGATGCTCCCAGTACTCAGCCCGGGATCACCATCGTCTGGCCAATCGCCCGAATCCCGAGCCGGTCCCGCTCGGCCATCAGCATCTGCTCCGTGCGCTCGATGGGCTCGGTCACCGGCTCGCGGCTCAGCCTGAACGACTGATGGTGTACCGGCACGAACAACCGCGCGCCCGCAGCGTCGGCCATCGCCACGGCCTGTTCCGGGGTGCAGTGATTGCTGATCCACGGGTCGTAGGCGCCGATGGGCATGACCGCGGCCTCGAAGGGGCCGTGACGCCGGTGATCACGAAAGGCGGCGGTGTCGGCGGTGTCACCGCCGATGAGCAACCGCCGTCCCTCGCGCTCCACGATCCAGCCGGTGTAGCCACGGTGGCTGTCCCGTTGAATGCGTGCGCCCCAGTGCTTCACCTGGATGGCGCGGACCAGCGCGTCCCCGCGCGCGGTGGCCAGCCGGACCGATTCGTCCCACCGGAGCTCGTGCACGGATGAATAGAAACGACGCGGCAGCAGGTCGGAGGTCTCGGCGGCCATCACGGCTGCCGGTGTCCCGCGGATGGCAGCGAGCGACGGCGTATCCAGGTGATCGAAGTGCGCGTGCGAGACGAGGACGAGGTCGATCTCGGGAAGCTCGTCGGGCCGGAGCGCGCACCGCACCAGGCGCAGCGGGCCCAGGCTGCCGATGCCCAGGTCCACGCCGATCCGATCGAACAGCACCGGGTCGGTGATGATGCGAAGGCCGTAGAAGTTGACGAGCACGGTCGCGTGCCCGAGCCATGCCAGGGTGATGGCGTTGTCGTCCCACGCCTCGGGGGTCGGCGCGTGAAGCGCCGGGGGCACGTCCCGTCCCCACTCGGCCATTCGATCGCGCAGGAAGCGGGCGCTCCAGGACGATGACACGCCCGTCCACATTGCGCCGGCGCCGGCCAGCGCGCCCGTGGCCAGCAGGGTGCGGCGGTTGATGAGCGGCTTCATTACTCGAAAAGACTCCCCCCGGCACCCGATTGTTCCACGAACATGGCCGCTCAGATCTCCAGGAGGTCCTTCCCCACGACGATGGTCCCCGTGAAGTGGGTTCGCGCGGCGTCCACCCACATCCGCTCGGTGACCAGTGGATCGTCCGGGGGCACCAGGTGTGAGAGGACCAGCGTCGTCACGCCGGCGGCCGCCGCCACCCGCCCGCAGTCCTCGGGGGTGGTGTGGCTGTCGAGCAGGTGTTTCTTCAGCGTCGAGGCATTGGGGACGCGTGCGACGAGGCGATCGACGGCCGGGGCATACAGCGCCTCGTGGACCAGGACGTCGGCGCCCTTCGCGAGGGCGACCAGGCTGTCGGACCGCGCGGTGTCGCCCGAGATCACGATGGATCGATCCGTTGCGTCAAACCGGTATGCCAGCGCCGGAGTGACGGGAGGATGCGAGACGAGCGCCGCCGTCACCTTCACGTTCTCGTCTTCCAGGACCACGCCGGCGGCCTTCACCTCGTGCGCATGCAGCAGCGGCGCCAGCGGCACCCGGCCCTCGTCGGCGATGCGCGTCTCGATGTCGGCGCGGTTCATCTCGAGGAACAGCCGCGTCATCTCCGCCAGTGGCGGCGGGCCCCACGTGTCCACGCGCGTGCGCAGGCCCGCGGCCCAGGAGAGCCAGACGAGGTTGCCGTAATCCGCCGTGTGGTCCGAGTGCTGGTGGGTGATGAACACGTGCCGCAGCGCCGTCAGCGGCACGCCGGCGGCGACGAGCTGGCGGGCGACGCCATCGCCGCAGTCAACCACGTACGGCCTGCCGTTCGCGATGACGACCTGGGATGACGCGGCGGTGGCCGTGCGCGGGCGGGGACCGCCTCCCGTGCCCAGGAGGATGAGCCGCGTGCGCGAGGACGGCGCGGCGCCCTGGCGCCTCTCGCCGGCGCGCCCCTCCGCCGGCCACAGCGCCACGGCCAGGGCTGAAAGCCCGCCCCGCAACAGAGTACGTCGCTCCACCGGCCCTCCTTAGTGCTCCGGCGTGACCGCGGGTGCCGCCGCCGGGCCACCAATCGTTCCACGTACCCCCGCGGGGACCGCGGTGCCCCCGATCGCGCTAGGGAACCAGGAGTGTCTGGACGGGCGTGGGCGCGCTCGCCGCGCAAGGTGTCAGCGCTCGTACGGCAATCTGATACGTCCCCGGCCCCACCGCGCCGCTCAGGCCGCGCCCCGTCGTCAAGAAGGTCCCCACGAACGAGCCCGTGACATCCACCTGGTACTGCGTCGGTGCCCCGCCACTGGCCGGCGAGTCCCACTGAACGTAAGCCAAATTGCCAATGCGGTACGCGGCGACACGCGCTGGGGCTTCAGGCGGGCGGGAACAGCCGAATGCCGGAAAGGTGCCCCCGAACGAGTTCGACGGCGGGCTCGTTCCCGCGGCGTTCACCGCGCGCAGGCTCAGCGTATAGGTGCCGCCGGGCACACCGTTGAAGCGCACGCGATCGGTCAGCCCCAGCGGAATCTGCGTCGTGAAGCCAACCCCCTGCACGTCCAGGACGATTCCTGTGGG
The DNA here is from genome assembly GCA_036732805.1 of Gemmatimonadales bacterium. Lineage (GTDB taxonomy): Bacteria > Gemmatimonadota > Gemmatimonadetes > Gemmatimonadales > GWC2-71-9 > JAOTWJ01. The sequence continues at coordinate 5,326 of DAINBS010000172.1, forward strand.
GGCGCCGCCCTTGTAGGTGTTGACCCAGGCCAGATCGAGCGAGTTGGAGTTGCTGATGAGCCCGATCAGCCCGGCCGGCGCCGATGGCGGTTGGGGAATACTGACGAAGATGCGGATCTCGTTCGACGCCTCGCTGATGGCGCCGCTCGGCGCCACGGCACGGGCACGGACGAAGAACGCGCCCGATGGGGCCACCAGCGTGAAGCGCGGTTCGGCCCCGGCCGGCAGCGTGGCCAGCACGTCGCCGGGGAACAGGCCGCCCTCAATCTGGTATCGGACGGGAGTCGGACCCGCGCTGGGCGGCGTCCATCCGAACGTGACGACGTTGCCTGCGACACCCGTTGCCGTCAGGTTGGTGGGAGGCTGCAGGGCCGCGGTCTCGTCCTGGTGAACGACCACCGACCAGCACGCCAGCACGCCCAGATCGCCAGTGAACTCATCGACCACACGCAAACGCCAGGTACCGTTGGCGGACGCTCCTGACTTCCCGATGAAGGCGGCGAGCGGTTGCTCCGGCTGGAATGTTCCCGCGAACGGTGCGCTCCCGGCCGCGATGGGAACGGTCGCCTCATCGTCGAAGTTGGCGCGGTCGGCGCACGAGTTGCCGAAGTTGTCCCCCGGGCCGCCCCGGTTCAAGACCAGCGGGACGGTTGTCCCATCCGGTCCGATCAGCGAGATCTCGAGGTCGGCATCGTAGGAGTGCGCGATGCGGAACGACACGGTGACCTTGGTGATCGGTGCCGTGAGGCCCTGGACCTCGACCGTCGACTCCGTGGTCCCGGCCGTTCCCGTCGGCGGAATCCACTCGGCCGTGTTGTTGTCGAACGACGGTGTGATGATGAGTGTGAACCCGAACAGCGATCCGGCATCCTCCTCGGCCTTGTCGGCGACGTAGAGACTCCATGTCCCGTTTGGGTCGGTCCCATTGAAGGCCGAGAGCACCGATGAATACGGCCCCGGCGGCGCCGGCGCGGGCAGGTTGACGCCCGAGTAGACGTTCGGTCGGTAGGCGCCGGTGACGAGTTCCGACGGCAGCTGAGCGGCGCCGTCCGAGAGGGTGAGGTGAATGCCCGAGGCGTCCGTGCAGCCGCCGGCGGAGGCCAGAAGCATGACGCGCTGCCCGCCGGGGCCGACGAGCAGGACGTTTACGTCGGCGGGGCAGGTGTGCGAGAAGTTCTCGAGACGCACTGCCAGCTCTCCGATGGTGCCCGACACGCCGGACACCATCAGGTTCAGCGGGTACGGGCGCGCCACGCCAGATGTGCCCGTCGCTGGTATGGAGATCTCGGTGATGCCGCCGATGGACCTCGCCGGGGACGACGGGTCGAAGTCGTAGACCGTCGTTGCGGGTGTCGCAAGGCTCGGGTCCGCATCCCATGCGGCGAGGTCGAGCGTGCCGGCGGCCGGCCATCTCAACTTCTCCCCTCCCGTCGGCGGCTGGGCACCAACCATCGCCGGGGCGTGCAGGAGCGCGATCGCGGCGGCGGCCACCGCGGATCGGCGCCATCGAGCACACGAAAGCCGTACACAGTTCGGGACGACGGGCTTCGACATGGACCCCACCCTCTCCGTGGATACCCGACCGACGACCGAGCGTGTGGCAGTATACTTCGCGGCCTTCCGCGCCGGCGCACCGGCCTTCGCACCGCGCTAGCGACGATCCGCCGCGCGGCGCTCGGAGAGGGCTTT
>DAINBS010000173.1:0-7014 GCA_036732805.1 Gemmatimonadales bacterium
GCACAGCTCCAGCACCTGGGGGCGCGTGGGGGACGACGAGATGGAGATGGGCGCTTCCCCCGCACCCGGGACGCTCAACATCACGAACTGGCCGGGCCGGTGGCGGAACCCGTCGGCATGGCGGTCGTTCGCGAAGCGCACGGTGAAGAGATGCGTGTCGCCGACGAGCCGCTGGACGCGGACGATGTGCGCCGGCAGCGGCTGGTACGGGTTGGCCGTGAGGACGGGATGACGCGCCTCAACCTGCAACAGCATGGTGCACCTCCCGAAGCCGATCGATGATCTTCACGATGTCGATGCCGGCGGGACACGCTTCCAGGCAGCGCCCGCACCCGACGCAGCCGGGGCGCCCGTACTCGGTCACGAAGCCCTTCTGCTTGTGGTAGAACCGGAACTTGACCCGGCTTGCGCGGCTGCTGCGGAAGTTCTCGCCGCCCGCCACCACCGCGTGCGTGGCGAAGAGGCACGAGTCCCACTTCCGGGAGCGCAGGCCCTCGAGCGTGCCAAGGGCCACGTCGTCGCTGACGTCGTAGCAGTAGCAGGTGGGGCAGACGGTGCTGCAGGCCCCGCAGCTCACGCACTTGGCGCCCAGCTCCTCCCACAGCTCGTTGTCGTACTCCATCTCGAAGATCTCGGGGAGGTCCCGGATCTCGGGATCGAGCTGGAAGGCCCGGCGCCGGACGGCGGACCGCTCCTTGTATTCCTCGATGTCCTCGCGGGTCACCTCGCGGAACAGGCCACCCGTGGCCAGCACCATGTCGTCGCCCAGCGCGGTGCCGACGAAGGTGAGGTACCGGTCCCCCAGGTCCTGGAGGAACAGGTCGAAACCCTGGGACACGAAGTCGGCGCGCATGGAGCGGCAGAAGCAGTGTTCGTCCGGCGTGCAGTCGATGCCGATGATGGCGAGGTTGCGCCGGCGGGCCTGGTAGTACGGGTCCGGGTAGCGTCCGGCGAACACCTGGTCGAGGATGTTGACCCCGTAGATGTCGCACGCGTGCACCCCGAACAGCACGATGCGGCGGTCCAGGCCGGTCGTGTCCGGCACGTAGCCGTCCTTGGGCCGGTAGTGGAACAGGCACTCCCGCGGCGGCAGGACGTATTTCTTGGGCGGCAGGAGGGTCCGGGTGTAGTCCAGACGGATCTCGGACCAGCGGCGCAGCCGGCGGAAGACGAAGTGGTCGCCCTGGGCCACCGGGCCGTGGATCTCGCCGAACTGCTGGAGCACCGAGGCGAAGAAGTCCAGGTGCTCCTTGGGGAGCACGAGCGTTTTCACGGGGTCGCTCCTCGGACAGCCGCGCCGGGGCGCGCCGCGATCGCGGCGCGGATGTCCGCCAGCAGGGCGTTCGGATCGATGGGTTTGCGGTAGAAGGCGTCGTGGCCCAGCCAGGCGCGGTCGGGTTCCACCTTCAGGCTCGGTTGCTCGGTGTACACCGAGCTCACGACGAAGATCGGGACGTCCGTCAGCCCCGGAATCCGGCGCAGCTCCTGTGCGACGAAGAACCCCTCCGTTCGTTCGTCCATCATGACGTCGAGGAGGATCAGATCGGGCCGTTCCCGCTGCGCGGACAGCACGCCGTCCCGGCCGTTGTGCGCGGTGAGGACGGTGTGGCCCTCGCGCTCCAGGAGCGCGACGAGTGCCTGGACGAAGTCCTGGTCGTCGTCGATGACCAGGATCCGACTGCCTGTCTTCATGAGCTCCTCCCAGTGGCGGGGACGGGGACCGCCGCTTCGGCGTCCGGCAGCCGGACCCGGAACGTCGATCCCGTACCCTCGATGCTCTCGACCTCGATCACGCCGCCCATCTCGGCGGCGATCCGCCGGCAGATCGGCAGCCCCAGCCCGGTGCCCTCGATCTTCGGCGTCCCCGGTTGGCGAACCCGGTAGAACTCGTCGAACAGCCGGGGCAGGGCGTCGGGCGGCACGCCCACCCCGGTGTCCTCCACCTCCACGACCACCTCGCCCCCCGCCCGCCGGCCGCGTACGGTCACCGTGCCCCCGCGCCGGTTGTACTTGATGGCGTTGGCCACGAGGTTGTCGATCAGCACGCCGACGCAGGTCGGATCGCCGTGCACGGGGATCGGCTCGGCCAGCTCGGCGGTGAGCGTGACGCCGTCGCGCGCGGCCATGGCCTCGTAGGTCTGGAGCACCGAGGTCACGGTGTCGGACAGGTCGAGCCGCGTGCGCTGGCGGCCGAGCAGGCCGCCGTCCAGCTGCGCCAGCGTGAGCCAGTCGTCGATCAGGTGGCGCAGCTCGTCGGTGCGCGTAAGGCAGCGGCCCAGCCACTCCTGGCGCTTCGCGGCCGCCTCGGGCGTCTCACCGAGCTGGCGGAGGACGTCCAGGTACTGGTGCACGGCCACGAGCGGCGTCTTGAGCTGGTGCGAGACGAACGTCACGAAGCGCCGCCGCTCCAGCTCCCGCTCGATCTCGCACTGCTGGGAGGTCATCTGGAGCCGGCGCCGCTCGAAGCCGCGCCGCACGATGAGGCGCAGCTCGTCCGGCGAGAACGGCTTGGGCAGGAAGTCGTACGCCCCGGCCTTCATCGCGTCCACGGCCGTGCCGATCGTGGCGTAGCCCGTGATCACGACGATCGTGATCGTGGGGTCGATGGCGTTGATCCGGGAGATGACGTCCAGGCCGGAGAGGCCGGGCATCTTGAGGTCCACGACCACGAGGCCGGGCCGGGCGGCCCCCACCGCCTCGAGGCCATGCGCCCCGTCCGCGTAGGTGGAGACTGTGAACCCGACCTTCGCGAGCGCCTGCTCGCAGGCCAGGCGCATGGCGTGGTCGTCGTCAATGACGACGATCGTCTCGCCGCGCTGCGCCTCATCCATGCACCCGTCCTCCTCCCCGCATCGTCGCTGACGGCGGGTGGCGCGGGTGCCGCGCTCGGCCCCTCCGCTAGTGGCGCGCCACCTTCCGCACGATCTCCAGGAACTTCGGGATGTCGAGCGGCTTGGTCAGGTAGCGGTCGGGGCGGATCATGTCGACCTCGGCCGCCCGGGGAAACCGGTCGTCCGGGGACTCCTGGATGGAGGACACCATGATGATGGGCGTCTGCTGAAACGCGTCGTAGTCCCCCGAGTACTTGATGGCCTCGTTGATGCCATACCCCTCGGTGGGGCTCTCCATCATCACATCGAGAAGCACAAGATCGGGATTGCACGCCTTCAGCTGGCGCAATCCCTCGGCGCCCGAATCGGCCTCGACGACCGTGTAGCCTTCACGCTCCAGGATCGAGCGCACGGTGGCCGTGAAGTCGGCATCGTCGTCGATCACGAGGATCGTCTTCGTGCCCGGGCGGGTGTCCGTAGCAGGCATGATCGGCTCCTTCCCAGCGGATGGTCGCCGTCAGCAGCCGGAGCGCGCGCTGTCGCGCGCACCCCAGCGCATGGGCAACCTAGACTGCGGACGCTGAAAAGAGCGTGAAGTCCCGAGGAAAGAACGGCCACGCAAATCCGACCGTGATGGTGGGACTTGCGTGGCCGTGGTCGGGCTTCAGCGGCGAGCCAACAGGTCGGGGAAGTTCGCCACCACGCGCTTCTTCCCGTCGCCGGAAATGGGCTTGGGGCCGAGGTAGACGTCGAACAGCGCCCAGCACAGGGCGGGCGAGCTGAGCGGCGGGTTGGGCGATCCCTTGACCGACGACGACAGGGTGCCGTCCGGGCTGCACGTGAACAGCAGCTCGGAGTCCTTGGTCATCTCGCCCACGTTGAACCAGCCGCGGAACGTTTCCAGGGCCGTTTCCCCGCCCGGCATGTTCTGCTCGGCCGCCGCCTGGATCACGCGCGGGCGGAGCGCGCCGTCGAACGCCTCCGCCATGTCCTCGCCGCCCACGTCACGGGTCATGACGAGCCGCAACGTCATCGGGAACCCGCGCGCGAGCAGGGCCTGATAGAAGGTCTCGTCCTTCTCGAGTGCCTTGGCGTCCTTCCCGGCATACGTGGCGAGCGCCGCCGCCGCGCCGGCCGGGTCCACGTAGAGGCCGAAGGCGTACACCTTCACCTTGAGAAACGTCTTCGTGCGGACCCCGGTGCCCATGAGCGTGTGCTCGCCGCCGCCCGGGGCGGTGAGCGTCACGGGGAATGCCACGCCGCTGCTTGGTTCCGTCACGGTCTGGGCGGCGAGCGGCGCCGCGCAACCGAGCGTGACCACGGCCACCGCCGTGCGGGTCAGGGCTTGCCTCATCGGGGTACCTCCGGAAAGGGACGTGGCGACGAATGTTGAGAAGCTAATGGCTGGCGGGAACGGGTGCAGGCTCCGGCGATGGGCCACCCCGGGGGGTCGGGCCGCGCCAGGCTCTGCGGGGGCGCGGTCACGGCGGAAAGCATGGGGTTCACGCCCGGGCGGCGCCAGCCCCAGGGAAGCGCCGACGCGGGGTCGCGCTCTGAAGAGCGCGCTCGGCCAAGCAACCAGACCCTGAAGGGTGATCGCCCGTCGGCGAGGGGCGTCCTTGAGGACGCGGTTCCTCGGCCGAGCGCGGGCTTGAGCCCGCGACTCCCACACCGACCGATCCTGTGCGGACCTTCCCTAACACTCCGGCACATCCGACCGTATTAGGGTATTACAGCCGTTGTCGGGTATCACCTGAGGATAGAGACCGCGCGCCGCCGCGATTCCCGGGGCGAGTGTCCGCGCCGTCGACCTTTCACCGTTCGAGGACCTCCCATGCGACGTTCGCTGTTCCTGCTCACCATGGCCGCCCTGCTCCCGATCTCGGCTGCGGGCGCCCAAACACCGGACTTCTCCGGCACCTGGAAGATCAACCTCATCAAGAGCGACGCGGCCCCGGCCGGCCGCGGCGGCCAGCAGATGGACATGAGCAACGTCATGCTCACCATCACCCAGACCGCCGAGCAGCTCACCATCGTGCAGGCGGGCATGGGGCCCGAGCGCACCACGACTTACTACCTCGACGGGCGCGAGAGCACCAACGCGGCCATGCGCGGCGAGATGAAGTCCACGTCCCGGTGGGACGGCGCCACGCTGGTCACCGACGGGTCGGCCACGATGGACACGCCCAACGGCACCCGAACGATCACGACGACGGAAGTCCGGTCGCTCAGCGACGACGGGAAGACGCTGACCGTCACCACGACCAGCGAATCGCCGATGGGGAAGCGGACGAACAAGCGGGTGTTTGACAAGCAGTAGCAAATGCAGAAGGCAGAATGCAGAATGCAGGACGGGGGGGAGCACGTGCGGACGTGACGCCCCCCCCGTTCCGCGTTCAGCGTTCCATGTTCTGAGTTCAGCGTTCCGCCGCAGGCGGTTATCTTTCCCCCCGCCATGATCCCTGCCGCCAAGGCTTTTCAGGGCATCCGCCCCCCATCCGACGTCAATCCGCGAACCGAGCCTCCGCTCGACTTCCCGGACTGTGACTACGGGGCGCTCACCCCGGCGGACTACGACGCGTTGGGCTTCCTGGGCGGCCTCGAGGTGCACCAGCAGCTGCTGACGCGGCGGAAGCTGTTCTGCCGCTGTCCGGCCGGCCGCTACGTGGACCGCACCGACGGCGAGGTGCTGCGCCACATGCGGCCCACGCTGTCTGAGCTGGGGGAATACGACGGCACGGCGCTCATGGAGTTCAAGACCCGCAAGGAGATCGTGTATCTCCTCGAACGAAGCTCGGTGTGCACCTACGAGCTGGACGACACGCCGCCGTTCCCGATGGACGAGGAGGCGATCGAGATCGCGATCGGCATCGCGCAGCTGCTCGACCTGAACCTCGTGGCCGAGCTGCACGTGATGCGGAAGCAGTACCTCGACGGGTCCATCCCCACGGGTTTCCAACGGACGGCGATGGTCGGGCTCACGGGCACCATTCCGTTCCGCGTGCCCGCGTTGGGCGTGGACCGTCCGCTCTCGATCCGGCAGCTGTCGCTCGAGGAAGACTCGTGCCGCGAGGTGTCCGACATCGGGCATCGGATCACGTTCCGGACGGACCGGCTGGGGATGCCGCTCACGGAGGTGGTGACCGAGCCCGAGTTCCGCACCCCGGAGGAAATGCAGGCGGGCGGCCGGCTGCTGGCGCAGGTGGTCCGGGCCACCGGCCGCGTGCGGCGCGGTCCTGGCGCCGCGCGGCAGGACGTGAACGTCTCGGTGGCGGGCGGGCGGCGGGTCGAGATCAAGGGCGTGGACAACCACCGCTGGCTGCCGGCGCTGGTGCACAACGAAGGGTTCCGTCAGCTCAATCTGCTCCGCGTGCGGGAGGAGCTGCGGCGGCGCGGCGTGACCCGTGACTTGCTCGCCCTGCCGGAAAAGGGCCATCCGTGGGAGGTCTCGCCGCTCGTGGCCGACGTGAGCGGCATGTTCGACCGTGCGCGCCACCCCGCGATCCGCGCGGCACGGCGGGCCGGCATGACGGTGTGCGCCGTGCGCCTGCCCGGGTTCGGCGGCCTGCTCGCGCACCGCACCCAGCCCGGACGGACGTTCGCTTACGAGATGAGCGAGCGGGTGCGGGTGATTGCGTGCCCTGCGCACGACCGGTTCCTGGCGCACTCCGATGCCATGGCAGACGCGGACATCACCGGGACGCGGTGGCGCGACATCCGCGCGGCGGTACATGCCGAAACCGGTGACGCGGTCGTGGTGGTGTGGGCCGAGGCGCAGGACGCGGCGACCGCCGCGCGCGAGGTGCTGATCCGCGCGCAGGACGCGTTGGTGGGCGTGCCGGCCGAGACGCGCCAGGCGTACGACGACGGCACGACCGGGTTCGAGCGCATCCTGCCTGGCGCCGACCGCATGTACCCCGACACCGACACGCCGCCGATCCCCATCGCCGACGAGCTGGTGGAGCGGGTCCGGGTGACGCTGCCGGAAACGCCGTGGGGCCGGATGGACCGGTATCGCGCGCTGGGCCTCGAGCCCGCGGCCGCGCAGCGGCTTGCCTCGGCGCCGTGGGCCGACCTGTTCGACAAGGCCGCGCCGCCCGCGGGCGATGTGGCGCGCCGGCTCGCGGCGAGTCTCGCGAAGCGTATTCCTTATCATCGGAAGACGGGGCGGCCGGCTTCGGCC
>DAINBS010000174.1:0-6938 GCA_036732805.1 Gemmatimonadales bacterium
GAGCGCGAACCCGGTGACCGTGAAGTACCGCACCTCCCCGGGGTCGGCCGCGAGCGGCATCACGTCCGCCAGCGTCGCGAACACCATGGCGCTGTCGATTCCGGACCTGGGCCAGGCCAGCTTCTATCCCTCCACCATCACCGTGCCGGAGGGGGCGGGCCGCGTGCAGGCCATCGCCGTCACGCTGAACGGTTTCAGCCACCCCCTGCCGGAAGACGTGGACGTGCTGCTGGTGGGGCCGGATGGACAACGGGCCGTGCTGTTGATGTCGGACGCGGGCGGCGCGCCGGCCGCGGGTGTCAGCCTCACGTTCCGGGACGATGCCGAGGGTGCCGTCCCCACTGGCTTCGTGACGAGCGGCACCTACCTGCCCACGAACAACGGCGACGGAGACGCGTTCCCGGGCGCGCCGGCCGGTCCCTACGGGAGCGCCCTCGAGACGTTCGTCGGCGGCCCCGCGTCGGGCACCTGGAAGCTCTTCATCGTGGATGACCACGCGGGCAGTTCCGGCGCCCTCTCTGGCGGCTGGACCTTGCACCTCGGCGCGGCGGGCAACGACTTCGTGCCACAGCGCGGAACGCTGACCTTCCCTCCGGGCTCCACGACACAGGTGCTGCCGGTACCGGTCTTCGGCGATCTCGAGGTCGAAGCCAACGAGACTTTCACCGTGACGTTGTCGTCTGCCGGCGGCGCTTACATCGCCGACGACCTGGGCACCGCCACCATCGTGGACGACGACGCGGTGGGAGCCCCCGAGCCGCCGACAGGGCTGTTCGTCTCGTCCATCGTGGGCAACACCGTCACGCTGGGGTGGGCACCGCCCCTCGGCGGTTCCCCGCCCACCGGCTACGTGGTCGAAGGGGGCGTCCATCCCGGAGAGGCGCTGGCCAGCATCCCGACGGGGAGCACGCTGCCCACCTTCACGTTCGGCGCGCCGAGCGGTGCGTTCTTCATCCGGCTGCACACGCTGTCGGGAGGGGGTCGCAGTTCGGCGTCGAACGAGATCCGTCTCTTCGTGAACGTGGCGGTTCCGCCCTCGGCGCCCGACGCCCTGCTCAGCATGGTGAATGGCTCGTCACTGACCCTGGCGTGGAAGAACACGTTCGGGGGCGGCGCGCCCACGGGGCTGGTGCTCGACGTGAGCGGCGCCATCGAGACGGCCATCCCCCTGGGACTCACCGACACCTTGAGCTTCACCGGCGTGCCCCCCGGCACATACACGGTCGCCCTGCGCGCCGTGAACGCGGCCGGATCGAGCCCTGCCGCCGGCCCGCTGACGTTGACCTTTCCCGAGGCGTGCTCCGGGCCGCCCGGCGCGGCCACCAACGTGCGCGCCCATCGGGTGGGGCACACCGTGTACGTCTCCTGGGAGTCTCCGGCGACCGGCGTGGCGCCGACCGGCTACCGGCTGAACGTCAGCGGGGCGTTGAGCGGCAGCTTCGGGACCACGGCCCGCGCGCTGAGCGGGTTGCTGGGGAGCGGCACGTACGAGGTGACGGTGTCGGCGTCCAATCCCTGCGGGACGGGTCCCGCCGCCCCGGCCCAGACGGTGGTCGTCCCCTAGTGCTGAGGCGATTGGTGCCGATATGACGCTTTGAACGTGTGAGCGTCAGGATCTGTCCATCCAGGCGACTCTAGCGTGCCTGTTGCGTCGATATGGACAGTTCGGTTACGCTTTTGCCCGTCCGAATGGCTCCCCCCGGGCTGATCGGAGTGTTCTCGTTGCCGTCCGCCGTCGTCGCCATCCTCGTCGCTGCCAGCGTGTGCTGCGGGTCCCGTGTCCCGGGCCCCACTTCCCCCGCGACTGAGCCGGATCCCCAGTCCAATCAGGACAAGCCGCCGCAGGTGACGCTGCGCGCGGGCGGCACGTACGACGTGCCAGGCCGCGGCGCGACAGTCACCTTCGTCCGGGTGACGGAGGACTCGCGTTGCCCGACGGGCGTGAACTGCGTCTGGGAAGGCGACGCCGCCGTCGAGCTGCGCGTCCAGGCCGGCGCCGCCGCGCCTGCGACCGTCCAACTCCACACCAATGACCGATTCGACCGCGAGGCCACCGCCGGGGGGCTGCGCCTGCGCCTCGAGTCGCTCGAACCCTATCCCCAGGCCGACCGCGCCATCGCGGCCGGCGACTACCGCATCGTCCTGTCGATCTCAACCCAGTAACCCATACGGAGCCACGAGCTTGTCGAACCGACATCGAAACTCTGCAGCAGCTGTGAAACGTTCACGGTCGAGGCAGCACGTGCTGTCCGCCCTCGTCCTCGTTGCTGCAGTGGCCATGACGGCGGCCACCTTCGCGCAGCCCGGCGATCGATCGCCTCTGCTGATCGCCGACATCGTCGATTCGAACCCGAACTTCGACATTCGAACGTTCAAGCAGGATCCGCGGTTTGCGGACAACGAGGCTGCGGCGCAGTACGCCACGCGCTTCGCACCCGCGCCTGGCGTGAGTGCCGACCTGTCTGCGGATCGCATCGCGGGAGTGGCCGAGCTCGAGGCGGCGTTCAAGGGCGTCGACATCGAGGAGAACGCGGCGCTGGGTACGACCGAAATCGTGAGCGCGGCGCCGGGCACGGGATTCCTGACGGGGCCATCTGGTGACCGGGCCGGCACGCTTCGCGCGTTCCTCACCGCGCACGCGGCCGCGTATGGCCTCTCGGCCGCGCAGGCCGGCGAGCTCGAGGTGGAGGCCGACTACATGAACCCGGCCGGCAACATGGGATGGGCGGAGCTCAGGCAGAGCTTCAACGGCATCCCGGTGTTCCAGGGCTACCTCCGCGGCGGTTTCACCCCCAAAGGGGAGCTGGTTCGAACGACCGGCGTGCTGGCCACTGGCGTCGACGCGGCTGCGCTGGCCACGACGCCGTCGGTGAGCGCGGCGCAGGCCGTGGCGCTCGCGGCCGCGAGCGTGGGCTGGGACGTGTCGGAGTCGGCCCTCCAGCAGAAGGCCGTGGAAGGCGCGAAGGTCACGTTCGACCGCGCGACGATGGACAGCGACGCAAAGGCGTGGCCGGTGTACTTCCCGCTGGCGCCCGGCGCGGTGCGGCTCTCGTGGGCCACGGAGATCTGGGGTGATCCGGACGCCTACTACTCGGTCATCGACGCGGAAACCGGCACGCTGCTCTTCCGCAAGAACATGACGGAGTACCAGGCGCAGTCGGTCACCTACAATGTTTACACGAGCGACAGCCCGGCCCCGGGCTCGCCGAGCCTGGCCACGCCCGACAACGACTGGCAGGCGCCGTACGTGTCGCGGGTGAACGTGACGTTGATCGGCAACGAGGGGCCGAACACGTTCAACAACCTGGGCTGGATCACTGACGGCGCCAACATCACCGACGGCAACAACGTCGAGGCCGGCATCGATCGCGACGGCGCCAACGGCGTGGATGCCCCGGTCACCGGTTCCGGCAGCCGCATCTTCAACTTCAGCTACAACCCCGAGGTCGATGACCCGCTCACGCTGAACTACCAGCGGGGCGACGTCACGAACATGTTCTACTGGGTGAACCGGTTCCACGACTCGACGTACCTGCTGGGCTTCAACGAGCAGGCATTCAACTTCCAGAACGACAACTTCGGCCGCGGGGGCCTCGGGGCCGACCGCGTGAGTGCGGAGGGACAGGACAGCTCCGGGACGAACAACGCGAACTTCTCGACGCCGGCAGACGGCGGCCGCGGCCGGATGCAGATGTTCCTGTGGACCGGGCCGACCCCCGACCGCTCGGGCGATCTCGACGCGGACATCATCCTCCACGAGCTGACGCACGGCCTGTCGAACCGCCTGCACGGCAATGCCACCGGTCTCAGCACCAACATGGCGCGCGGCATGGGCGAGGGCTGGTCGGACTTCTACGCGCGGTCGCTGCTCAGCACGGCGGACGAGAACGTCAACGGCCTCTACACCGTGGGCGGCTGGGCCACCAACCTCGCGGCCGCGGGCTACACCGACAACTACTACTACGGCATCCGCCGCTTCCCGTACGCGCCGCGCGCGGTCACCGGCGGCCCGTCGAACCGTCCGCACAGCCCCCTGACGTTCGCCGACATAGACTCGACCCAGGCGGACCTGACGGACGGGGCCTATCCCCGCGGGCCGTTCGGTGTGACCACGGTGGATCAAGTGCACAACATCGGCGAGGTGTGGGCCGGCATGCTGTGGGAGGTGCGCGCCCGGTTCGTCACGAGGCTGGGCCACGCGGTGGGGAATCAGCGCATCCTGCAGTACGTCACGGACGGCATGAAGCTGGACCCCGCGGGCCCCACGCTCATTCAGGCGCGCGACGCCATCCTGGCCGCGGCTGCGGCCGGGGGTACCCAGGCCGACATCGACGACATCTGGACCGGTTTTGCCACGCGCGGCCTGGGCGTGCTGGCGGCGGTGACCGACGCGGGCACGGGAGGCAACAACACGCGCGTGGTGGAGAGCTACCTGACGCCTTCCGACCCCGTGCCGAGCTTCTCGATCGACGATGTGAGCCTGACCGAAGGAAACGCAGGCACCAAGACATTCGCCTTCACGGTGACGCTGACGGGGGCGAGCGCCGCCGAGCACCGCGTGTCGTATGCGACGGCCAACGGGACCGCCGCAGCCCCGACGCCGACCACGCAGACGGCGGTCATCGCGACGTCGATTCCCGCTGGTGCTCCGGCCACGACGGTCGGGAATGCCGCGCCGTACCCGGTGACCGTGAACGTGGCGGGCATGACCGGCACGATCACCAAGCTGGCCGTTCGGCTGAACGGCCTGACGCACACGTGGCCCGATGACATCGACGCCCTGCTCGTGGCGCCGGGCGGGCAGGCGGCCATGTTCATGTCGGACATCGGCGGCGGCGGCGATGTCAACGCGATCGACCTGACCTTCGAGGATGGCGCTCCGGCCGCGTCAACGAGCCAGCTGGTGACAGGCACCGTCTCGCCGACGAACACGACCGCGAGCGAGTCGCTCCCCGCGCCCGCCCCGGCGGGACCGTATCCGACGCCGCTCTCGACCTTCAACGGCACGAACCCGAACGGCACGTGGAGCCTGTATGTCGTCGACGACGCCTCCGGCGATTCTGGGTCGCTGGCCGGGTTCTCGCTGCTCATCACCACCACGACGTCGCCCGGCGACTACTTCTCGGCCTCCGGGGAGCTGGTCTTCCCGCCGGGAACCACGTCCCTCCCGGTGAACGTGACGGTCAACGGCGACGTCACGCCGGAGCCGAACGAGACGTTCTTCGTGAACCTGTCCGCGTCCATCAACGCGGTCATCGGCGACAACCAGGGCGTGGGCACCATCATCAACGACGACGGCGGAGGCCCGGTGCCCACGGCGGCCAATGATGCGTACGGTGCGGCGATCAACACGGCGGTGACCGTGCCGGCTCCAGGCGTGCTGGGTAATGACAACTCGAACGGTGGCGGCGCCATGACCGCGGTGCTCTCGACCGGCCCGACCCAGGGGTCGCTGTCGCTGGCGGCGGATGGCGGCTTCACCTACACCCCCAACCCGGGGTACTCGGGCCCGGATAGCTTCACCTACTTCGCGTTGAACCCCTTCGGCGCCGGCAACGTCGCCACCGTCAGCCTCACGGTGGGCGGCCTGCCGACGACCGTGAACGACGCCTACTCGACCCCGTACCTGACGACGCTGAACATCACCGCGCCCGGCGTGCTCGGGAACGACAACAGCAATGGCGGTGGCGTGATGGGGGCGGAACTGCTGTCGAGCACCTCGCACGGGACGCTCTCGCTGAGCGCGACCGGCGCGGTGAGCTACACGCCGGCCTTCGGCTTCGCGGGCGTGGACAGCTTCACCTACCGCGCGCTGAACGGCGCCGGACCGGGCAACGTGGCCACGGTCGACATCACGGTGGACGCGCCGACCACGGTGCAGCCGCCGTTCAACCTGCGGGTGGATTCGGTGGTCGGCAACACCGTGACGCTGCGCTGGGACGCGCTGCCGATTGGGCCGCAGGCCTCGACGTTCATCCTCGAGGGCGGGCTCAATCCGGGCGAGGTGCTGGCCAGCATCCCGTCGGGACACGCGGCGCCCATCTTTACGTTCGTGGCGCCGACGGGCTCGTTCTACATCCGGATGCACGGGCAGCTGGGGTCGGACAAGAGCGCGGCGTCGAACGAGGTGCGGCTGCACGTGAACGTGGCGGTGCCGCCCTCGGCGCCGGCCAACCTGCTGGGCACGGCCAACGGCTCGACGATGGACCTGGCGTGGAAGAACACGTTCGGGGGTGGTGCGGCGAGCGGGTTGGTGCTCGACGTGACGGGCTCCGCGGTGACGTCGCTGCCGCTGGGCGCGACCGAGCGCTTCAGCTTCGCGGGCGTCCCGGGCGGGACCTACACGTTCCGGCTGCGGGCGACCAACGCGGGCGGGGCGAGCGCGCCGTCCGATCCGGTGAGCCTGTCGTTCCCGGCGGCCTGCACCGGCGCACCCGAGGCGCCGGCCAACCTGCTGGCGTATCGGCTGGGTAGCACGGGCTACGTGGTGTGGGATCCGCCAGCGGCGGGTTCGGCGCCGACGGGCTATGTGCTGAACGTGACGGGCGCGTTCGTCGGCAGCTTCGCGACCTCGGGGCGCGTGCTGAGCGGCGGCGTGGCCCCGGGCACCTACAACCTGAGCCTGGTGGCGACCAACGCCTGCGGGACGGGCGCGCCGGCCAACACCGTCCTGGTCGTGCCGTAAGCTGATATCCGCGCGCGGGAGAGTGCCGGCACGGCCCTCTCCCGCGCGCCGCGTTCCTTTCCTCCGGTCAATCCCCGCTTCGGCGCGTCGAATGACCTGAACGGGCCTGCCAAGAGGCACCACGCTCGCGGTGCCGTAAAATGTTGGGGCGTTGTCCTCACCGCCCAAGCTCTCGATCGTCATCCCGGCCTACAATGAGGCCCGCACCATCCACCGCATTCTCGACCGCGTTGCCGAGGCCGAACTGCCCGCC
>DAINBS010000175.1:0-6877 GCA_036732805.1 Gemmatimonadales bacterium
CCACGCCGCCGCGACCAGCGCCGGAAGGACAACCCCCGCGCACCCGATCAGGTGGTGGATCGTCGGTCCGTCTCGCTGACCCTCCGGCGTGGTGTTCACCACCACCACCGTGGCTCCGGCCGACGCGGCGAGCCACGGCAGCCCGGCGGCCGGGTACACCAGGTTGGACGTGCCGACCGACAGCAGGACGTCACACTCGCGCGCCGCGCCCTCCGCGGCGGCGAGCGCGTCGAACGGCAGGATCTCCCCGAACCACACGACATCCGGGCGCAGCGGCGCGCCGCACCGGGGACACGGAGGCGGCCGTTCCGGCGACGCCGGCTCCTCCACCACCACGCCTTCCCGGGAACAGCGTGACCGGAGGATGTTGCCGTGCAGCTCGATCACGCCCGTGCTTCCGGCCTTCTGGTGCAGCCCGTCGACGTTCTGCGTGATCAGGGTGCAACGGGCCACACGGCCGGCCAGGGCCACGAGCGCACGGTGTCCCGGATTCGGTTCGGCCGCCCGGATCGCGGTGCGGCGGGAAGCGTACCAGTCCCACACCACCTGCGGATGTCGAACGAAGGCCCCGGGCGTGGCCAGCTCCTCGGCGTCGTAGTTGGCCCAGAGCCCGGTCAACGCGTCCCGGAACGTGGGGATTCCGCTCTCGGCCGAGATCCCCGCGCCGGTGAGCACCGCGACATGCCGCGCTTCCCGGAGCGCCGCAAGCACGACCGGCGGGAACGCGGGGGGCGCTGTCACGTCGGCGCGCTACCCCGCGCTGCCGGCCTCGGCGCGGATCCGATCCCACGCCGCGGCGACGTGGCGGCGCGTCGTGTACGTCCCGCCGATGGCGAGGCGCAGCACATACCGGCCGTCCAGCCTGGTGTGCGTGAGGTGGAGCGCCCCCGAGTCGTTGAGCCGGTTCAGCAGCCGCTCGTTGGGGGCGTCATCGCCCCGCAGCCGAAAGCAGACCAGGTTGAGGGGCACGGGGGCCACGACCTCGAACCGTGGGTCCGCCTCGACCCAGCCCGCGAACGCCCGGGCGAGCGCCACGTGATGCCGGATGTGCCGGCGGAGACCCTCGAGGCCGTACGATCGCATCACGAACCAGAGCTTGAGCGCCCGGAACCTGCGCCCCAGCGGGACCTGCCAGTCCCGGTAGTCGATGACGGCGCCGGCCTCCGTGGCCCGGTTCCGGAGGTATTCGGGCAGGATGCTCAGCGCCCGCACGAGCGCCGCCCGGTCGGCCACGTAGAGGCAGTCGAGATCGAAGTTCGTGAGGAGCCACTTGTGCGGGTTCACACAGTAGCTGTCGGCCAGCTCGAGCCCGTCCTGCAGGTGCCGGAACTCGGGACAGATTGCCGCGTTGCCCGCGAGGGCGGCGTCGACGTGCAGCCACACGCCGTGGCGCCGGCAGACTGCCCCGATCGCCCGGACCGGATCGATCGCGGTGCTCGACGTCGTTCCGATCGTGGCCGCCACGAAGCCCGGCGTCCGCCCCTCGGCCTTGTCCGCGACGATGGCGGCTTCGAGCGCGTCCGGGCGCATGGCAAACGCCGGATCCAGGGCTATGCCGCGCAACTGGCGCCGGCCAAGTCCCGCGATGCCCACCGCCTTCTCGACCGACGAGTGCGCCTGCGTCGAGGCATAGGCGGTCAGGGTCTGGCGCCCACCGCCGTCCGTCGCGGAACCGCCGAGGGCTCGTTCGCGGGCGGCCAGCAGCGCGCAGAGGGTGGCGCTCGAGGCGGTGTCCTGGATGACCCCGCCACCCGGGCCCCGCGACGTGAACGCCTCCGGGAGCGCGAGCGCGTCGGCCAGCCAGTCGAGCACGTGGGTTTCGAGCTCGGTGCACGCGGGACTCGTGGCCCAGAGCATCCCCTGCACGCCCAAGCCAGCCGACACGAGGTCGCCCAGGATGGCCGGCGGCGAGGTGTTGGCCGGGAAATACGCGAAGAAGTTCGGGGATTGCCAATGCGTGATGCCCGGCAGGATCAGCCGCTCGACATCGTGGAGGATCGTCTCGAAGGGCTCGCCGGCCTCGGGCGCGGCCGGCGGAAGCGTCGCGCGCACGTCGCCCGGGGCCGTCCGCGCCACCACCGGGAACTCCTCGAGCCGCTCGAGGTAGGAGGCGACCCAATCGACCGCGGCATGCCCGTGACGCCGGAATTCCTCGGGCGTCATGTGCCGCGGAGGCTCGCGTGTGGGGAGGTCCGATCCGCCGTCGTCAGGCACGAAGGGAACCTAGGTACGCGTCGCGGCGCCCGCCATCACGCCTGAAACACAGCGGGCCGCGGGGAAACGTCCCCGCGGCCCGCCACTTCCGACGTTCTCCGCCGTTACTTCTTGGCAGCTACGTGGCAGAGTGTGCAGTTCTTGTTGTCGATGCCCTTGTGATTGGCCGGCGCCGCCTTCATGCCCTCCATGGCGCCACCATGGCACATCAGGCACTGTCCCCGGCCCGCGACGTCGTGCGGGGTGGCCGGGGGCGTCGCGGTCTGCATGGGCGACTCCTTGGCGTGGCACAGGAGGCAGGTGTCATTCGCCCTCCCCGCGTGGTTCGCCGGCATGGCCACGACGCCTTCCATGGCGCCGCTGTGACACATTGCGCACTGCTCGCGTCCGGCCTTCTCGTGCGTCATGACCGGCGGCTTCGTCACCGTCGCCGCCTGCGCCATCGCTGGCTGCGCCACGGCGAGGGAAGCCAGCCCAAGCCCCATTCCAACCACATACGTCCACCGCATGCCCCTACCTCCGTTGAGTGCTGATGTCAGGTGCTGCTCGGTGATACTACCCTGGAATCAACTACGGGTTCCGGTATCCGCAAGACTACGGATACCGGAGCCCGTCGCCGGGGTTTCCAGGGATACCCGCCCTACGGCCGGCGCCGCGATGTCTCCGGAATGCTGGAGCCATGGCAGGCCCGGCACATCTCTTCCGCCCGCTTCTGCATGGACTCCGGGTTGAACCCCGGGCCGTGGGGCCGGAACTGCCGGTGGCACGCCAGGCAGTCGTTCTCGACGTGACACGACACGCACGACTCGAGGCTCTGCCGCGCGGCCTGTCCGTGCCCGCCCAGGAAGCGCGCCACCTTGTCGTGGTAGCCGCGGGTGATCGCGCCCTCCGCCGTGAGGCCGGCCTGCTGGTGACAGGCCTGGCAGAATCCCGCGGTGTTGTGGCAGTTCGCGCACGACACCTCGCGGGTGTAGGCCTGCTGCGGGTGGGACGAGAGGAACCCCGGCTCGTGATAGCCGCCCGCTGCCGCCGGGCTCGGCCGGTGACACTCCAGACAGTCCTGGCGGATGTGACACCCGGCGCAGGACTCGGGCCGGGAGGACGCCGTGGGCCCGTGCCCGTTCGGCCACTCCGGCGTGTGACTTGCCGGCGCCCGCCGCCGCACGGTGACGTTCATGGCGGTGCCCGACGCCGCCGTGGGCATGGCCGCCGCCACCTCGGGGTTGCCGCGGTGGCACTGGTAGCAGCTCTCCCGGGCGTGGCACATGGCGCACGTTGCGGCCTGGGTCGCCACCTGCCCCCCGTGCTTCGCAAGGAAGTCGGCGGCCCGGTGGGTGGTGGGGGCCTGGGCCGAGAGCGTTCCGGCCGCGGCCACGAGCAGGCCGATCGCAAGCAGGCGTTTCATCGCGCACCTCCCTCGGGGATCCGGAGGATCGCCGGTGGCAGGCTCGGCCGGTCGACCGTGCTGCCAAACCCGTAGCGCAAGCCAACGTGGAACCGGAACTGGTTCCAGTCGAAGCCCGCGGTGTCCACGTCCCGCTCCCGTTCCTCGTTTACGTACCAGGCGCCGCCGAAGGCCCGCAGGCCCTGGTAGACCGAGGCGTCGGCGTCGAGGCCCAGCTGCCAGAGCGTGGCGTCGGCGTAGCGCAGCTCGAGCGAGCGCTCCACGTAGGCGCCGCTGGCCCGCAGACCGAGTCTGGGCAGGGGACGCCAGAACACGCCGCCGTCGATCGTGAGCGCCTGCGCACCCGCACCCAAGCCGGCCTGATAGTCCAGCGTCGCGTGCAGGTTGGCCGAGTGCCGGTACGTGGCCCCCAAGCCGTAGCGCCAGCCGTCGCTCTCGACCCGCACGAGGGCGGTGGACGCGCCCGTCTCGTCGTAGCTGTAGCTCTCGAGCCGGCCACGTACCTGCACCCGCGGGATCGGGTAGATCCCGACCTGGCCGAACCAGGCGTTGTAGGGCACGGGGCTGAACGCCGACCAGATGGACCACAGGGGGAACCGCGGCCGGTACCGCCGGCCGCCCAGGGTCACGTTGCCATAACGCTTGGGCAGGACGGCCGTGAGCGCCCCCTCGACGTTGCCGACGCTCCCCCAGGCCATGTCGTAGTCGAGCCCGCCCGAGAGCGTGACGGAGGGATGCAGGCGCAGCGTCAGATCGCCGCCGATCAGCTCAGACGACGTCGTGGTGACGCCGGAGTCGGAGCCCCACTGACGCTCGTACATCACCTGCCCGCGGACGAACGGCAGGTTCGAGTCGAGGTCCATGCCCCAGACCTTCTCCCGCTCGCCCAGGCGGTACTCGGCCAGCGGATTGAGCGATGCGTCCGTCCATGGCACGAGCGCGCCGCGCGCGAGTGCCCAGCCAAACCGGCCGGTGAGCCCCACCCGTCCCTTCGGCTCGGCGACACGGAGCTGCGCGCCGTCGAAGCCGGTGTAGCCGAAGCGGGAGATGCTCGTCATCCGGCCGCCGCGGCCCGCAAACCACCCGCCATTGTAGGCCAGATAGGCCTCGATCAGCTGCAGCTCGGGCTGGGCCCCAGGCCACGCGGGCTGAGCGTCCTGGGACGCCTTGTTCAGGACGGGGCCGTCCTTGAAGTCCGTGAGGAGCCGTCCGTTTCCCTCGAGGCGCAGACCCCTCACGCCGAAATCCCAGACGGCGAAATCGGCCGTCAGGACCGCGGGCAGGGCGTTGATCTTGGCTCCGGCAGCGTAGTATGTGCAGACGGAGTCGCCGGCCCGGCACGTGACCCCGATGCCATCCGGCGTGTAGAGGCGGCCGTCCGAACCCGTGACGACCGAGCCGATCGGGATGCTGTCGAGCTGCCACCCCCGGTAGCTCAGTCCCTGTACCCGGGCATCGAGGTCCACGCGGTAGCCCTGGGCACGGAGCGGGCCGGCGAACGACGCCAGCATGCCCAGCGCCGCGAGCGGCAGGACACTGGAGACTCGCAAGGTTTCCTCCCCCGGGGCGGGCGGCTTCCGCCGCACGTTGCGTCCCCGGCGTATGTTGACGCGGCCGTGGCGGCCGCAGGCTCGCCCTACCGGTACCCGAACACCATCGAGTACACGATCAGGGCGATGAGCGTCAGCCCCACCGCCAGCGCGGCGAAGCCGAAGATCTTGAACGCGCGCTCGAGCCCGCGCGGGTAGGGATCCACGAGCGTCTGCTCGAGCTCGCCGGAGGCAACGAGACGCTCGTACTCGCGGGGCTTGTCCTTCTTCAGCTCCTCGAGCGGGACCCGGCCCGTGAAGATCACGGGGTCCATCGGGAACTTGTCCAGCCGGAAATGCGTGTTGAAGAAGTGGATCGTGAAGATGAACCCGACCGCCAGCAGCGCCTCGTCGCTGTGGATGATCGTGGCCACGTTCACCGTCCACCCCGGCAGCAGGTTGGTGAAGAACTCCGGGAACCAGAGCAGCAGGCCCGTCGTGCCGATCACGAACATGCCCCAGAACACGGCGAAGTAGTCGAACTTCTCCCAGTAGGTGTACCTGCCGTACGCGGGCCGCGGCCCCTTGCCGAGGAACCACTTCATGGACTGCCACAGCTCCCGCGCGTCCGTCGGCGTGAAGATCAGGGACGTTTCGGTCTGGATGAACTCGAGCCAGGACAGGCCGGACCGGCGCTTCTGCTTGACCGAGTCCACGACATGGGTCACGAACACCGCGATCAGCGCCACCGCCGCGACGCGGTGCAGGAACCCCGTGGTGGCGAACCCCCCCACGACTGCGGCGAAGAGCTGCGCCCAGCCCATGTAGGAGAACTTGAGGGCCATGCCGGTGAGCGCGAGGGTGAAGAAGCTCAGCAGCATCACGCCGTGCATGGACCGGTGGAACGTGCTGAATCGCCGGTGGAGCTTCGCGCCGGCCTCGGCCGCGGGCCGGTGGCGCCACATCTCCGGGGTCCGCCACAGGCGCCAGAGCCAGGCCATCGTGTGCAGGACCGCGAACGTGAGCGTGCCCACGAGGAGCGCCGTCATCCCCCAGAAAGACCAGAAGAGGAACGGCCACTTGTCGGCGTCGTGGTGGGTGGCGTGGGTCAGGTACCCCGTGAACCGCTCGCTCACCCCATCGTGGCATTGTGAGCAGGTCGCCACGATGTTCCGGCGGCTGAGGGTCGAGGCGGGCTCGTCGGGCGCATGGATGTTGTGCGTACCATGGCAGTCGGAGCACTTGGCGGCGCCGGCATCACCGAGGCGGGAGACCTTGCCGTGATACGTATCGAAGAAGGTCGTGGCCTCTTCCTCGTGGCACCGGCCGCACTGGTTCATCATGTTCAGCCGGAAGTCGCCGCGGTCCGTCCGGCTGATGGTGTGCGCGGAGTGGCAGCTCTCGCACGTCGGGTAGTCGGACGGGTCGCGGTCCCGCTCCCCGGCGGTCGCCTCCGCCCGGCGCTGCCAGTGGACACTCTGCTTGAACGCCTGCTCGATGCCGTCGTGGCACGAGCCGCAGGTTTCCGAGATGTTGCCGTGGTACACGGAGGACGCCGTGTCCGACGGCGGCAGCACCCGGTGGGTCGTGTGGCAGCTCGTGCACGTCGCGGTGACCAGCAGCCCGCTCTCGAGCAGGCCCTTGCCGTGGATGCTCTCCTCGTAGCTGCGGACGATGTCCGAGGGACGGCCGGTGTCGGTTCCGCTGGCGCGCGCGGCCCGGGCAATCC
>DAINBS010000176.1:0-6859 GCA_036732805.1 Gemmatimonadales bacterium
TCAAATCGGAACCGAACGTGATTCCGATGATCGACATCATGCTGGTGCTCCTGATCATCTTCATGATCGTGACACCGGTGATCACCGCCGGCTTCCAGGCAAGGATGCCGCAGGGCAAGAACCTCGAACGGGCGGAGGAACAGCAGGGCGACGTCGTCCTCGGCGTGGACCGGGACGGTGGGTTCTATCTGGATCCCGGTTCGGGGACGATCACGCCGGTAAACGCTGAGCGGCTCGAAGAGGCGCTGACGCAGATCTACGGCAGCCGCACGGACAAGGTCATCTACTTCCGCGCGGACGCCACTCTGGACTACGGCAAGATCGAAGATGTGTTGCTGATCGCGCGCCGCGCGGGAGTCCGCGTGCTGGCGGCGGTCACGGAAGAAAAGCGCGAGCCCACACGGCGGTAAGAGGAGACCAGAGCGATGGGTGCCCAGGTAGGTTCGGGCGGCGGGTTCACGAGCGAGCCCAACGTCATCCCCATGATCGACATTCTGCTGGTGCTCCTCATCATCTTCATGATGCAGGTGCCCCTGCAGCGCCAGACGATGGACGTGCAGCTGCCTCCGGTCATGGAAGCCGCGCAACAACCGCAGGAGAACGTTGCGAGCAACCAGATCGTCCTCCAGCTGAACGAGGACGGCGGCTACGCCATCAACAACGACCCGGTCGCCAAGCCGCTGCTCGAGCGGCGCCTGCGGGAGATCTACGACCCGCGGCCGGTGAAACTGATGTTCATCAAGACGGCCCGGAACCGGAAGTATGAGGAGGTCGTGGAGGCCATGGACGTCGCCCGTTCGGCGGGCGTCCAGGTCATCGGCTTTACCCCGCCCGAGGTGGGCAACTAACCGGAAGCCGGCCAGGAACTTGGGGGGCGCGGGGCCCGGGGGAAGGGCTCCGCGCCCCCGGTGTATTATTCTCCTGTGAGCGAGCGACGACCCGTCCCGGTCCCGAGCTTCCGCGTGGAAGCCGGCCGCGAAAAGCGGCCCTGGGGGGCGCTCGTGCTGTCCGTGGCGGTCCACGTGCTGGTGATCGGGTTGACGATCGTGGACTTCACCGTCGGCCCCTCGACGTTCGACGACGTGGACCTCCGGACCCCGGGCGGCCCCGGGCCGGTCGGCGGCGGCGGCGGCGGCGGCGCGTCGCGGGTGACCTACGTCGATCTCGTGTACTACCGGGTGCAGGCGGCTCCGCAGGAGGAGCAGCCCGAGACCGTCGAAGACCTCGTCATTCCCGAAGTGATCGTGGCCCAGGCCGAGCTGCCGGTGGACACCGTCCGGTTCGAGATCCGCCGCGACACCACCCCCATCGGCGGTCCGGTGCTGGGTCAGGGGCCCGGCACGGGTGGCGGTCCGGGCGGCGGCACCGGCACCGGTGGCGGCATTGGGTCCGGCCGTGGCACCGGGATCGGAAGCGGTGTAGGACCGGGCACCGGAGGGGAAGGCGGCGAGATCTTCCCACCCGCCCCGCGCTACACCATCCTGCCGCCGGAGCCACGGCCCAAGTCCGTGAAGGGCCGCACCTACCAGGCCAAGATCACGGTGGGGGCCGACGGACGGGTGCTCGGGGTCGAGATCCGTCCCGAGATCCGGGACAACGACTACCGCCGCCGGCTCGTCTCCCAGCTCTACGAGTGGGCGTTCGCCCCTGCCGTCACCAGGGAGGGCATTCCGGTCCAGGGCTTCACGGTCATCTCCATCACCCTGTAGGCGCCGGGTCCGTCTCAGGACCGTCCGGTCAGCAGGCGTTGAGCCAGCCACGCCGCGCCATGCGCGGCGTCAATGGGCCGGTCGTGGATCGCGACCCGAGGCATGCCGGCGGCGAGATGGTTCACGGCCGCGCGCAGCGGACTGCCGGGACGGAGCGCCCCGCCCGCAAGAACCACGGAAATCACGGCCGAGGCAGGGAACCGGGACTGCAGGGCCACGACGTGCGCCACCAGGTCGCCGGCGACCGCGCGTACGATCCCGTCCGCCACCGGGTCACCCCCGAGCGCCTCTCCCTGAACCGGCCCGGCCAGCGCCGCTACCTCGGCGGGTGCGGCCTCCCTGGCCCAGGCCATCAGCGCGCCCGCGTCCACGACCCCCGCGGCGTCGGGGAGCACCTCGCGCAGGGTCGTGGCGGGTCCGCGTCCGTCGACCGCGCGCCCCACTGCGGCCACCCCCGCGCGGCCGATGGCGAACCCGCTGCCCTCGTCGCCGATCCGCCAGCCCCAGCCGCCCGCGCGGTGCCACGCGCCGGCGGGGTCGCGCGCCACGGCAATCGAGCCCGTTCCGGACAACAGCAGCAACCCTGGCCCCTCGCCGAACGCGGAGGCGAACGCCGCCTCGGCGTCGGTGACGACGTGGGTCAGGCGCGGCGCTCCGCGGGTCAGGAGATGTTCGGTGAGCGCCGCCCGGACCGGCGGATGCCCCGCGCCGGCAGCCCCCACCACGAGCGCATCGATCCCGGGCCTGTCCGCGCGGCGCGCGGCGTCCGCGATCAGCCCCGTGATGACGTCGGCTGAGGCCGCCTCACTCCCCGCGTGGACCGCGGCCCCCGGGCCCTCGGCGCGCGCCCGCTCAATGCCGCGCGCGTCCACGATGACCGCTACCGTGTGCGAGCCTCCGGCATCCACCCCGCCAACCGACACGTCACGTTCCATTGGCGTCGCCCGAGGGCAGGCGGGACATGGCCCACCCCGTGACGAGCGTGATCGCGAGGCCAAGCGGGACGTACCACGGCCACGCCAGCGTGGTGAAGGGAGGTGGCTTGAGAAGGACCACGACGAGCATGGCCACCGTCGCCACGGCCAGCGCCGTGATGACGTCGCGCTGCCGCGCCCGCCGTACCGTGCCGGCCAGGATGAACAGCCCCAGGAGGCCGCCGTAGGTGATGGAGGCGATCGAGAGCGCCAGCACCACCACGGGGGTGTCGCTCGACCGGAACGAGAGGGCCCCGCCGGCGAGCACGGCGGCCCAGACTACGGTCGCCCAACGGCCCACCACGAGCAGGTGCCGGGGATCGCGCCGGCCAGTGATCGACGCGTAGAAGTCGTGGGTCGTGGCGGACGCCAGGGCGTTCAGCGACGACGCCACGGTGCTCATCGCCGCGGCCAGCACGCCCGCGATCGCGAGGCCGGAGATCCCCACGGGGAGCCGTTCCACCATGAATCGCGGGAAGATGTCATCGCCCGATCCCGTGCCGGGGTCCGCGCCGGCGGCCCAGAGGAACGTGCCGACCATCAGGAACAGCCCGAACTGGAGCAGCACGACCACGCCCGATCCCACCAGCGCGAGCCGCGCGTGGCGGAGCGACCGCGTGCCGAGCAGGCGCTGGACGATGAGGTGGTCCGTGCCGTGCGAGGCCGCGGAGAGCAGGGCGCCCCCGACGACACCTCCGAGCAGCGTGTACGGGACGGAAAACGAGAAGCGAAGGTCCACGGCGCGGAGCTTGCCCGCGGCGGCGGCAGCGTCGAGCACGG
The DNA here is from genome assembly GCA_036732805.1 of Gemmatimonadales bacterium. Lineage (GTDB taxonomy): Bacteria > Gemmatimonadota > Gemmatimonadetes > Gemmatimonadales > GWC2-71-9 > JAOTWJ01. Next base: position 3,464 of record DAINBS010000176.1, read on the forward strand.
GCAGCACGCCGCCCGTCAGCCGCGCCGCCACCACGATGGCGGCGATGCCGGTGAACAGGTACAGCGCCAGCTGCATGACATCCACCCACACCACGGCTCGGAGCCCGCCGACCCAGGTGTAGCCGAGTGTCACCACGCACACGACGAGCACGCTCACCCACACGGGCCATCCGGTGATCACGGTGAGCGGAATGGCGGTCGCGAACACGCGCACACTGTCGCCCAGCGCCCTTACCGCCATGAACACGCCCGACGCCGCCCGCCGGGTGCCCGTCCCGAAGCGTTCCTCGAGCCGCGCGTACGCGGTTTCCTGCTCGCCCCGGAAGTACCCGGGCAGCAGCCAGGCCGCGACGCCGATCCGGCCGACCACGTACCCCAGCGCCAGCTGGAGGAACGTGAGATCCCCGCGCGCGCCGAGGCCGGGGATCGAGATCACGGTGAGCGCCGAGGTCTCGGTGGCCACGATCGAGAGCATCACCGCCGCCCACGGCAGCGAGCGGTGACCCAGGAAGTAGTCGGTGGCGTCCTTCTGCTGGCGGGCGAACCACAACCCGACGCCGAGGACGGCGACGCAGTAGGCCGCCATCACGGCGAGATCGATCGAGCTCACGCGGCCCGCCCGCGGGAATGACGAAGGGCCTGCGCGGTGCGCAGGCCCCGAGTCAATCGGCGCGTCGGCAAGCCGGCGATCAGGCGGTGAACGAGGTGCCGCAGCCGCAGCCGCCCGTGGCGTTCGGATTCTCGAACGTGAAGCCCGATCCCTGCATGGACGACTGGTACCCGATCGTGACGCCGTTCAGGTACTGCGCGCTGAACGCGTCCACGAACACGCGGATGCCCTGAATGTCGAGCACGATGTCGTCCTCGGCGGGCGCGTCTTCGATGTTGAGCCCGTACTTGAAGCCCGAGCAGCCGCCGGGCATGACCGACACGCGGAGGCCACCGGTTTCGGCCGGGACGCCTTCCTGGGTCAGGAAGCCGCGCACCTGCTCGGCGGCGACGTCGCTCAGGTGCAAGGCGACGGTGAACTGGGGTTGCTGGGTTGTTTCCATGGTCCGTCCTCCTGCATGCATGATACGAAGGGCCCGGACGCAGTGTCAACGACGCGCCGGCTCCGACCTGCCGCGTCGTTCAGTCGATGGCGATCCCGGTGCCCCGCGGATGTCGCGGATCGAGCGTGATGGGCAGGCGTCCGCGGATGGGGATCCGGCCGGTGAGGGCGTCGGCCACGGCCCGTTCGGTGGCGAGGTTCGCGCTCCAGGCGATCAGGTATCCGCCCGGGAACGCCGGAAGCTGGCCCAGGAGGTACGGGCTGCCGAACGACACGAGCATGGTGGGTCGGCCCGCCGCCGACCGTTCGATCAGCGCCGCGAGCGAGTCCGGCAGCGCGATGTGCCCGCGCCACGCGATGGGCCGGACGCTGGAGGCGAACACCACCCGCTCGGCGCCGCGAATCGTGGCCCAGGCGGAGTCGTACGAGAGCGGGCCGGAGGCGGGGTAGAGTCGGAAGGTCGGCAGTGTTTCACCGGCCGCGCGCAGGGAGCGCAGCAGCTCATTCCCCAAAGAGAGGTTGGTCTCCTCGGCGTAGGTGATCACCGCCGTCCGGGCGCGCCGGGCGCGGAACGCGTTTATCGGCCCGCGTTCGACCAGCGTGAGGGCCCGGCGCGCGACGGCGTCCGCCAGGTCCTGGAAGGCGCGCTGCCCGACGACCCGCGGGACCGCATCCAGCGACACGAGCCGCCGCTCGAACAGGCCGGCCTCGAGCTTGAGGGCGAGTACGCGGCGCACGGACCGCTCGAGCCGCTCCCGCGAGATCCTGCCGCTTTCGACCGCCGCCACCATGGCCTCCACCGCTGCGCGGAGGTCGGCCGGCATGAGGAGCAGGTCGGAGCCGGCGAGGAACGCGAGCACGGCGCTCTCGCCCGGTCCGAACTGCTCCACGATGGCCCCCATGGTGAGCGCATCGGTCACCACGAGCCCCTCGAAGCCCAGCGAGTCCCGCAGGATGCCCGTTGCGACCGCGGGCGAGAGCGTCGCCGGAACGGGGTTGTCGGGTTCCAGGCAGGGGAGCGCGACGTGTGCGGTCATGACGGCCGTCACCCCGGCTGCGATCGCGGCGCGGAACGGTACCAGTTCGAGTGTGTCGAGCCGGTCCCAGCACCCCGGGACGACGGGCACGGTGATGTGGGAATCGGTACCGGTGTCTCCGTGGCCGGGGAAGTGCTTGGCCGTGGTGAACAGGCCATGCTCGGACGCCCCCCGCACGTAGGCGGCCGCGAGGCGGCCGACGGCCACGGGATCCTCCCCGAACGAGCGGGTATTGATGATCGGGTTCAGGGGGTTGTTGTTGACGTCCGCGACGGGCGAAAACGTGAGGTGGATCCCCACGGCGCGTGCTTCGAGCGCGGTGACCCGGCCCAGCTCGTACGCGTCCATCTCGCGGTCCGTGGCGCCGATGGCCATGGCTGGCGGGAACGCCGTCCCGCCCACCAGCCGCATCGCCGATCCGTATTCGAGATCGGCGGCCACGAGCAGGGGCAGCCGGGAGCGGCGCTGCAGCGTGTTGAGCTTCGCGGCCACGTCGAGCGGTGAGCCGATCGAGATGATGAGGCCGCCGATGCCGAGCGAATCCACCGCCCCCAGCAGCTCCGCGAGCGACGCGCCGTCTTCGGCGGTGAAGTCCCCGAGCTGCCAGGGGAACACGAGCTGGCCCACCTGAGCCCGCACGGACAGCGTCCCGAGCAGCGAGTCGAGCGTTAGGTTTGACGGGCCCCGCGTGACGTCCACGTCCGCCGGCAGGATGGCCACGGGGTCCGGAACGAGCGGTGGGGGCTCCGGGCGCGGCCGGGCGCAGGCCACGACGATGACGAGGGATGGGACGAGCGTATGCAGACGCACCGTTGGCGGTCTCCGCTGATACTCGGTCTGGTGCTCACGGGCTGCGCCGCGGGCGCTCCGCCCGCCGTGCGGCCCGGGATTGACGTGCTCCTCGACGACTCGCTCCACCTCGTCGGGGGCCGCCGGGTGGGACTCCTGACGAACCGCGCCGGCGTCGACGCCAACGGCGTGGACGACGTCACGCGCCTGCGTGAAGCCGGCGTGCAGCTCACCGCCCTCTTCAGCCCCGAGCACGGGTTCCGCGCGCAGCTCGATGTGGAGAATATCGACCACGGAGTGGATTCCGCCACCGGTCTCCCTATCTACAGCCTGTACGGCACCGTCCGCGCCCCGACGCCGGAGATGCTCGCGGGGATCGAGGTGCTGCTGGTGGATTTGCCCGACATCGGGGGGCGCCCCTACACCTACGTCACCACGGCCCTGGAAGCGCTGAGGGCGGCGCGGGAGGACGGCGTGCGGGTGGTGGTGCTCGACCGGCCCAACCCCATCGGCGGACTG
>DAINBS010000177.1:0-6829 GCA_036732805.1 Gemmatimonadales bacterium
AGAGCGGGAAACGGGACTCGAACCCGCGACCCCAACCTTGGCAAGGTTGTGCTCTACCAACTGAGCTATTCCCGCAAATAGCCTGCCGCAGGGGGAACCTAAACCCTCGCTCCGCGCCGCCGCTAGGCGTCTGTCACCCGATCCCCACGTGCTCACCGGAAAGGGGCGGGGAGGTGCGGGGAAGTGGAGGCGAGGGGGATCGAACCCCTGACCTCGTGAATGCCATTCACGCGCTCTCCCAACTGAGCTACGCCCCCGATATATTACCGGGCTCCCGCCGCTGCCTTGGAACACGGGAACGTACCCGGGGGTTTCAGGGGTGTCAAGCGAACTGCGACGGGACTCCGCCCGGGCGTTGGGCCCGGACGGCATCAACTGATGCTCACCACCACCCCTTGAGAGGGGCTGGTTTTGGTGATATATGGGATGCGCCATGGCCAATCCGCCGCGCAAGAAGCGCCGTCGCCGGCAAGCACCGGTGATCGCCGCCAACGAAGACGACCGCGACCTCCTCGACCAGTACCTGTATGAGGTGAGCAAGACGCCGCTCCTCAAGCCCGACGAGGAGATCGCCCTGGCGCGTAAGGTGCGCGCCGGCGACCAGGAGGCCATGCAGGAACTGGCCAAGCGCAACCTCCGGTTCGTGATCTCGGTCGCGAAGAAGTACCAGAACCGCGGGCTGCCGCTCACCGACCTCATCGGCGAGGGCAACGTGGGGCTGCTCACCGCGGCCCGGAAGTTCGACCCCGATCAGGGAGTGAAGTTCATCTCCTACGCGGTGTGGTGGATCCGTCAGGCCATCCTCGCGTCGCTCGCCCGGCACGGACGCACCGTGCGGGTGCCGCTGAACCGTACGGCCGATCTGTCCAAGATCGTGCGCACCGCCGAGGCGTTGCGCCAGGAGCTGCGGCGGGAGCCCACCCCGGAGGAAATCTCCGAGGCCACCAGCCTGTCGCTCGAGGTCGTCCAGTCGCTCGCCGCCCTGAACACGGGCGAGGTGCGGCTCGACGCGCCGCTCGACCCCGACGGCGACCGTTCGCTCATCGAGCGGTTCATCGCCGAGGACATGCCGGACACCGAAGAGAAGACGATGGAACGGTTCCTGAGCGACGAGGTCGAGGCGGCGCTGCGCTCGCTGCCCTCCCGCGACGCCAAGGTGCTCCGCCTCTACTTCGGGCTCGACGGCGGACGCGAGCACACGCTCGAGGAAATCGGCGGCATGCTCGGCGTCACCCGCGAGCGCGTCCGCCAGCTGCGCGACCGCGCGCTGAAGCGCCTGCGCGAGGGCGACGTCGGCAAGGCCCTGGCGAGTTTCGCGGCATAGCAGCAGCGGGCAATAAAGGGCAGCAACGGGCAGCGAGGGGCAGCGTGCTCCCCTGCCCGTTTTGCTGCTTGCTGCCCTCACTGCCCTTCCTGCCCTTGCTGCCCTCACTGCCCTTCCTGCCCTCACTGCCCCTCCCACTCCTCCCACGCCTCCTCGCGCGGGTTAGATTCGCCCCGTGCTGCGGTTTATCACGTCCCGCATAGAGCGCGCGCTGCTGGCGCTCGGGCGGCTCGGCGTTCTCTTCGCGGACCTCGGCCGGGGGCTGCGGGACGTGGAGACCTGGCCGCGTCTCACCCTGGTCCAGATGCGCCGGATCGGCGTAGACTCCCTGCCCATCGCCCTGTTCATCTCGATCTTCACCGGCATCGTGCTGGCGCTTCAGGCCTCGTACACGTTTACGGGCGCGGTGCCGCTGTACTTCGTGGGCAGCGCGGTGGGCAAGTCGATCATGCTGGAACTGGGGCCGGTGCTCACGGGTCTGGCCCTCGCGGGGCGGGTGGGGGCGAACATCGCGGCCGAGCTGGGCACCATGCGGGTCACCGAGCAGGTGGACGCCCTCGAGACGCTCGCGTACGACCCCACGTCGTACCTCGTGGTGCCGCGCGTGCTGGCGGCCACCATGATGTTCCCGGTCGTGGTCGCCGTCGCGGTCGCCGCCGGCGTCGGTGCGGGACTCGTGGCGGCCGTGAACCTGCTCGAGCTCTCGACCGTGGAGTTCGTGCACGGACTGCGGCTGTTCTACCAGTTCAAGGACGTATGGTTCGGCCTGCTCAAGAGCACATCCTTCGGCTTTGCCATCGCCCTCATCGGCTGCGCCTGGGGGCTCGGCGTCCGCCAGGGCGCCGAGCAGGTGGGGCGGGCGACCACCAAGGCCGTCGTGGTGAGCGCCCAGATGATCCTCGTGCTCGACGCCTTCTGGGCGCTCCTGCTCCTGTGATCGCGTTCCGGGAGGTGCACAAGGCGTTCGGCCCCAAGCGCGTGCTCGAGGGCTTCACGCTCGACATCCCCGACGGCGAGACGACCGTGATCGTGGGGCATTCCGGGGCGGGGAAGAGCGTGGCGCTCAAGCTCATCGTGGGGCTGCTCGATCCGGATCATGGGTCCGTCGAGGTGGACGGGCAGGTGGTGCACGCGCTCGAACGCGACCAGCTGATGGCGCTGCGCGCGCGGATCGGGTTCGTGTTCCAGTTCGCGGCACTGTTCGATTCGATGACGGTCGCCGAGAACCTGGCCATGGGCCTGCGCCGGCGCGGCGTGGGCGACGGGGAGATCGTCGACCGCTCCACCGAGGCGCTCGAGGTGGTCGGGCTCGCGGGCAGCGAGGAGCGGTACCCGGCGGAGCTGTCGGGAGGGATGCGCAAGCGCGTGGGCATTGCCCGTGCGATCGTTCTGCGACCGCGCTATATCCTATATGACGAGCCGACCACGGGGCTCGACCCGGTGACGGCGGCGGTGATGGACCAGCTCATGGTCCGGACCCGCGAGGTGTACGGGGTCACGAGCGTGGTGGTGACGCACGACATGCGGAGTGCCTACACGGTGGGGGATCGGATCGCCATGCTGTACCGCGGACAGGTGCGACAGGTGGGCTCGGTGGACGCGATCCGCCGCAGCCACGACGCGGTGGTGCGCCAGTTCGTGGAGGGGCGGCCCGAGGGGGCGGACGACGCCGAGCGCGCGCTGGGAGGCACGCGATGAAGCCGCGGGACGAGCTGGTGGTGGGCGTGACGGTGTTCGCCGCGCTCCTGCTCGTGGTCCTGGGAACGCTGTGGCTGTCCCAGGCCGACCTCGCACGGGGGGCGACGACCCACGCGGCCCGCTTCCGCACCGTCGGCGGCCTGGGCGTGGGCGACCCGGTGGTGCTCCGGGGCGTGCGGGTGGGCCGGGTCTCCCAGATCCGGCTGGGCGAGCGGAACTGGGTGGAGGCCGAACTCGAGATCTACGGCGACGTCGCGCTGCCCACGGCGCCCGGCATCGTCGCGGCATCGGCCTCCCTGTTCGGGGAGTGGCAGGCGGGCATCATCAGCCTGGATCAGGCCCCTGACGACCCGAACGTGCGGCGGGCGCTCGAGGACGCGCGGGCCGAGGGAGGCGACCTCTGGCCGGGGGCGACGCTGCCCGACATCGGCCAGCTGACCGCCCAGGCGGGGCGCATCGCGACGGACATCGCGTCCGTGTCGTCGCGCATCCAGGAGGCGTTCGACTCCACCGCCGTCGCGCAGCTGCAGCGGTCCATCGGGGACTTCGGCCGGGTGGCCGACCAGATCGCGCGGTTCACCGAGCAGCAGACCAGTGTGCTGCAGGGGGTCGGGATGCGGCTCGACGAGGGCTCGTCGATCCTCACCCGGGCGGCCGTCAGCCTCGAGAACTCGCTCGCGCGCGTGGACTCGGCGACGAACCAGGGCGAGCTGGCGCGCATCCTCGAGAACACGCAGATGGCCTCGGAGCAGATCGTGGAGGCGAGCCGGGGGGTCAACGAGCTGGTCGGGGCCGCCGCCGCGAACCAGCAGAGCCTGGTGCGGGTGATCCTGGCGGCCGATTCCGTCATGACGCGCATCCAGAACCGGTCCGGCACGATCGGGATGCTCGTGGGTGACACGACGCTCTATGTCGAGACCACGCTGGCGGTTCAGCAGCTGCGGTCGCTGCTCACCGACATCCAGGCGAATCCGCGGAAGTACTTCAAGTTCTCGGTGTTCTAGTGGCCCGGGCGCGCGCGAAGCGGGAAACCAGCGCGGGCGGAGTCGTCGTGCGGCGCGCGCCGGCGGGCGTCGAGTATCTCCTCATACTCGACGGGCACCAGAACTGGGGGTTTCCCAAGGGCCACCTGCATCACGCAGAGCGCCCCGAGGAGGCCGCGCGGCGTGAAATCGCCGAGGAGACCGGCCTCACCGAGCTGGTGCTCCATGATCCGCTGGGGGTCATCGACTGGCGGTTCCGCCATCGCGGACGCCTGATTCACAAGTACTGCCACTTCTTCCTGTTCGCCGCGAACTCCGGTGACCCCGCCCCGCAGGGGGAGGAGGGCATCAGCGCCTGCGTGTGGCTGCCGTACGAGGAGGCGGTCGCGCGCCTGACCCACGAGAACTCGCGCCGCGTCATGGAAACGGCGCGGGCGCTGGTCGAGCGGGGCGTGCTCGAGGCGCAGGGACGGGCCTGAACGTGGCGGTCGTCGCGGTCGTGGCGATCGATGCGGCGCTGCGCGCCCCCCTGGCGGCAGGGCTGCCACCCGGCCTGAGGGTCCGAACGTGCCGATCGGTCGACCGGCTCAACGGCCTCCTGGCCGAAGCGTTGGTGGACGCGGTGGTCCTCCCGGCACGCGGGGACTGGCTCGTCGCGGTCGCGGACCTGCGGCAGCGGTTCCCGCGCATCCCGGTGTTCGGGTACGGCCCGATCCGGGCGGACGACGGTGAACGGCTGGCGCAGGCGGAGGCGGCCGGGGTGCAGGATGTGCTCGTCGAGGGGGTGGACGAGCCGGTGGCCGGTGAGCTGGTGGGGGCCCGGGGCGCGAGCCGGCAGCGGGCGCGGGAACTGGCGGACGCGCCACGGCTGCTCCGGCTCGGCGAGGCCCTCCAGCGCGCGGTCTGGGCCATCGCCCTCGAGACCGTGGGCGCCCGGCTCACGACGGCCGACCTCGCGCGCCGGATCGGGACCAGCCGCGAGCACCTGTCGCGCGAGTTTGCGGCGGGTGGGGCGCCCAACCTGAAGCGGGTGATCGACCTCGCCCGCGTCGCCTGCGCGGCCGACCTCCTGCGGAACCCCGGGTACGCGGTGAACGTGTGCGCCCGGATTCTCGGATTCGCGGGCGCCGGACACCTCGCGGGCACGGCGCGCCGGATCGCGGGAATCTCCTCGAGGGAGCTGGGGCGCGTGGGCCCGCGCGGCGTGCTGCAGCGCTTCCTGCGGGGGCGCACGCGCAGTAGGATTTGAGCCGCGGAACGGGATCGGCGCCGCTTGCGGCGTCGGGTGCTTGTGATACTTTTCACAAGCTGTACCCGATTCTCCTAATCAACCTCAGACACGTGCAGCGGGCATGGCGACGGATTCCATTCTCCGACCCGGCGAGTTCAAGGACGTTCTCCTGCGGGAGATCGAGGCCGCCGACCTCAGGCCGATCGACGTTCAGGAGGTCGGCGCGATCCTCGAGGTCAGGGACGGGACGGCCCGCGTGTACGGGCTCGGCTCGGCCATGGCCGGCGAGATGCTCGAGTTCATCTCATCCGAGTCCGGCGGGACGATCAGCGGGCTGGCGCTGAACCTCGAGGAGGACAGCCTGGGGGCCGTCATCCTGGGCGACTACCTCCAGTTGCGCGAGGGCGACCAGGTCCGCCGCACCGGCCGCGTGCTCGAGGTTCCGGTGGGGCCGGGGCTGGTGGGGCGGGTGGTGGACCCCCTCGGCAACCCGCTCGACGGGCTCGGGCCGGTCAAGGCCGCGGCGTCCCGCAAGCTCGAGTCTCCGGCGCCGGGCATCGTGGCGCGTCAGCCCGTGAAAGAGCCGCTCCAGACGGGTGTGAAGGCCATCGACTCGATGATCCCCATCGGCCGGGGGCAGCGCGAGCTGATCATCGGCGACCGCGGCACGGGCAAGACGGCCATCGCGGTGGACACGATCATCAACCAGAAGGGCGAAGGGGTGATCTGTGTCTACATCGCCATCGGCCAGAAGAACTCGACCGTCGCGTCGGTCGTGGAGCGCCTGAAGGAGCACGGCGCGATGGAGTACTCGATCGTGGTGGTGGCGAGCGCCGCCGATCCGGCGCCGCTCCAGTACATCGCGCCCTACGCGGGCTGCGCGATGGCCGAGTACTTCATGTACGAGGAGAAGAAGCACACGCTGTGCGTGTACGACGACCTCTCCAAGCAGGCGGCGGCCTACCGCCAGCTCTCGCTGGTGCTGCGCCGCCCGCCGGGCCGTGAGGCGTACCCGGGGGACGTCTTCTATCTGCACTCCCGCCTGCTCGAGCGCGCCGCCAAGCTGTCGGACGCGCACGGCGGCGGGTCCCTGACCGCGCTGCCGGTGATCGAGACGCAGGCGGGCGACGTGTCGGCCTACATCCCGACCAACGTCATCTCCATCACCGACGGGCAGATCTTCCTCGAGACCGACCTGTTCTACGCCAACGTGCGGCCGGCCATCAACCCCGGCATCTCGGTCTCGCGCGTGGGCGGCAACGCGCAGATCAAGGCGATGAAGCAGGTGGCGGGGCGTCTGCGCCTGGACTACGCGCAGTACCGCGAGCTCGAGGCGTTTGCGCAGTTTGCGTCGGACCTCGACGCCGCCACGCAGAAGCAGCTCGCGCGCGGCCAGCGCATCGTGGAGGTGCTGAAGCAGGGGCAGTATCAGCCCATGCCGGTCGAGCACCAGATCATGATCATCTACGCCGTGACCAACGGGTTCCTCGACGACGTCGACGGCGGGAAGATCCGCGCCTGGGAGACCGCGTTCCTCGCGTTCGTGCGCGCGAGCGCCGTGGCCTCGATGCGGTAGCGGCGCGCGATCACGAC
>DAINBS010000178.1:0-6816 GCA_036732805.1 Gemmatimonadales bacterium
GGCGGTCAGGCGGTCAGGCGGTCAGGCGGTCAGTTGATTCTGGTGGGCGGCGGGTTGGGGCGATGCATGCGTCGCTCCTCCCCGCCGCCCATTGACTTGATGAGGAGGTGGGATGACGGACAGGGTTGGCTTCATCGGGCTCGGGGCCATCGGGACGCCCATGGCGCGGCACGTGGCAGGGGCCTTCCAGACGGTGGTCTGGAACCGCACGACCGCAAAGGCCGCCGCGTTTGCCCGCGACCACAAGGCGACCGCTGCGGCCTCACCCGGCGAGCTGGTCGCCGCGTGCGACGTGGTGATCACGTGCCTGCCCACGTCCAAGGAGGTGGGCTCGGTCATCGCGACGGCGGGCGATGCGTGGCGTCGGGGGCAACTGCTCATTGACGCCACCTCCGGCGATCCTGCGGGGTCGCGGGCCAATGCCGCGACACTCGCCAAGCGGGGTGTCGCCTTCGTGGATGCCCCGGTATCGGGCGGCGTGGCGGGCGCCGAACGCGGCAAGCTGACGGTGATGCTCGGCGGGGCCGAGGCTGACGTGGAGCGTGCCCGACGCTACGTGGCGCCCTATGCGGGCAAGGTCGAGCACGTGGGTCCGGTGGGTGCCGGGCACGCGCTCAAGGCCATCAACAACGCGCTGCTCGCGTTGAACATCGTGGCCGCGGGGGAGGGGCTGGCCGCCCTGGTGAAGCTCGGGGTTCCCGCCAAGCGGGCGGTGGACGTGATCAATGCATCGAGCGGCCGGTCGAACGTGACCGAGAACCTGATCCCCGAGCGCGTGCTGACCGGCGCCTGGCTGCGCACGTTCTCCGCGGCTCTGCTCGACAAGGACCTGGGGGTGGCGCTCGCGGTGCTGGAGGACGCGGGCGTGTCGTCCGAGCTGTACCCGGCGGTGAAGCGGTTCTACGCGGAGGCGCGCAAGGTGCTCGACCCGGGCGCCGACCACGTTGAAGTGATCAGGCGAATCGAGACTGCGACGGGCGTCGAGATTCGATAGGGTGAGTGATAGAGGGATGGAGTGATGGAGGGGTAGAGTGATAGAGGGATGGAGGGTGGTTTCTATCCCTCCATCCCTCGATCCCTCCTAGTTGAACTTCACTTCCGGTGCCGCCTGCGCCGCGGCGTCCGCCTCGAAGTACTCCCGCGCGTCGGCCCCGGTGACCTTGGCGGTGAGCACCTGCGGGAACGCCCGAATGTAGGCGTTGTACTCCCCGGCGGCGGTGTTGTAGTCCTGCCGCGCCACGGAGATGCGGTTCTCCGTTCCCTCGAGCTGGTCCTGGAGCATCCGGAAGTTCTCGTTCGACTTGATCTCCGGAGTGTCCTCGGCGATGGCGATCAGCCGGCCAAGCGCCGACGTGAGCGCGCCGTTGGCGGCGGCCATCTCGGCCAGGTTGCCGCCCTGCACGGCTCCCGACAGCGCGGCGCGCGCGCTCGTCACGGCGTCGAAGATCGCCCGCTCCTGCGCGGCGTAGCCCTTTACGACCTCCACCAGGTTGGGCACGAGGTCGGCGCGCCGCTGGAGCTGGACCTCGATCTGGCCCTTGAACGCACTGACCTGTTCGTCGAGGGTCTGGATCCGGTTGTAGCCGCAGCCGGTGAGGGCCACGGTGAGGCTCATGAGCACGAGTCGCTTCATTGTCGGTTCTCCCTCGGATCAGGAACGGTCTACGAAGTCTACGAAGGCCTGGACGGCGTCCAGGTATCTGGCGGCGACGGGGTCGTACGCGGCGAGCCTCGCGGGCCTGGCGACGGCGCGCTGTGCCACCGGCCAGGCGAAGGAGGCCGGGTCGAAGCCCGCGACCGCGGCCGTGGCCGCCACCAGCGCCGGGGCGTCCTCCGGGACGCCCGTGCCGCGTAGCCGCAGCAGGCTGCGGAACAGGGCGAGCACGGAGCCGAGGGAGTCGGCCACGACCGCCGTGAGCGCGGTACCGTCGCCGGCGGCCGCGGCGTAGGAGGCGCCGAGCTGGATGAGGAGCGTTCGCGCCTCCCGCTCCAGCTGGTGACGCAGGTGGTCGGGGCTGGTGCGGAGGTCCGCCACGGGGTCCGCCCCGCGCAGGATGCGGTGTCGGGCCCGGATGTCCTCGATCTCGATGGGGAACACGTCCGCGGCGGCGCGCCAGCCACCCTCCGAGAAGACGAGCGGCGCGCGCTCGCCTGACCGGACCCAGTCCCGGAACGCCGCGCCGAGGGGACGAAGCCCGGCGGCGCTCGCATCGCGCAGGACGAGAAGGAGGTTCACGTCCGAGCGGCTGGTGTACTGGCCAGCGGCGGCTGATCCGTAGAGGACCAGGGCCACGAGGTTGTCGCCGGAGGCGTCAGCGACCGCGGTCGCGAACCGCTCCAGGCGGCGTTCGAGGTCGTCGCGCTGTTTCGATGCCATCGTCTAGAAGCTCCCTCCGGCGCCGCCGCCGCCAAAGCCCCCGCCCCCTCCGAAGCCCCCGAAACCGCCGCCGCCCCCGAACCCGCCTCCACCGAACCCGCCAAAGCCGCCCCCGCGTCGTCCGCCGCGCCCCTGGCTCATGAGCACGGCCCACAGGAGCCAGCTCCAGTCGTTCCGCCGGCCGCGGCCACGGGGACCGCGCGGCGTGCGCGGCCCACCGCTGATGGCCCGCAGGACCACGACGATCACGATGATGACGAGCAGGCCGCCGAGCCAGTTCCCGTCGCCGGCCACCGGTCGCGACGTTTGCGCCGGAATGGGCAGGCCCGTCAACTCGAAGCCGAACTCCCGGGCGTACGCCGCCGCGAGCATCTGCACGCCGACGAGCAGCCCCGCGTCGAACGACCCCTGGTCCACGGCGGCCTGGCCGACGGCATCGCGGATCCGGCCCGCCTGTGCGTCCGTGATGAACCCCTCGGCGCCGAGCCCCGCGGCGACGGCCAACTCCGAGCGACCGTCACCCGGCCGCTCGCCGGGGACGAGCAGCAGCAGGACCCCCGCATTGCGGGCGCGGTCGCCGGCGGCCCCGCGGGCACCCACGCCCCACGCCCTCCCGATCTCCACACCGGCCTCGACCGGCGAGCGGCCGGCGAGGTCGCGCAGGGTGACGACGACGATCTCTCCGCCGCTCTTGCGGCGGACCTCGTCGATCAGCGCGAGCATCTGCTCCCGCGCCGCTGGCCGGATCACGTCCGCGAAGTCGTTGACGTAACCCACCGGCTGCGGGATCTGCAACTGCAGGAGCAGGATGAGCGGCAGTGCCAGCATCGTGCTGCAATGTAGCGCCCTGGAGGCGCCGCCCGCCCCGGGCGCGGCGTTACCTTTCGGGCGCCACACACCACCGCCGGAGGGTCATGATCAATCGCGATGGGGACCGTCGGGACTTCTTCCGCACCACGCTGGGCCGGGTGGCCCAGGAGGTGGCCGAGCGCACGGAGCGCCGCGTGGTGGTGCAGCGGTACTTCCGGCCGCCCGGCGCCGTGGACGAAGTGTCGTTCCTGTCGCTCTGCACCCGGTGCGAGATTTGCATCGAGGTCTGCCCGCCCCGCGCGATCGTGAAGGCGCCGGCGGCGGCGGGGCTCGCGGCGGCGACCCCCATGATCGAGCCGTCGCGGCAGCCCTGCACGGTCTGTCCGGACATGCCCTGCGCGGCCGCGTGCCCCACGGGCGCGCTGGTGGTTCCGGAGCGCCTGTGGGAGGGCTACCGGCTGGGCCGGCTCGAGCTGGTGCCCGAGCGGTGCATCGCGTTCCATGGCGTCGCGTGCGGGGTGTGCGCGCGCGCCTGTCCGGTGGGGGAGCGGGCGCTCTCGCTCGATGAAGCGGGGCGGCCCGTGATCAAGTTCGAGGGCTGTGTGGGATGCGGACTGTGCGTGCGGGCGTGCGTGACCACTCCCTCGTCCCTGAACCTGCGCATGGAGGCGTCGTGAGCGAAGTCCCGTACCGAGTCGAGAAGCCGTGGGGGTACGAGCTCATCTGGGCCCGGACCGACCGCTACGTCGGCAAGATCCTGCACATCGAGCCGGGCCACTGCCTGAGCCTCCAGTACCACAACCGGAAGGACGAGACGCTGTACGTCCTGCGCGGGGAGATCGTGTTCCGGGTAAAGGAAGGCGATGCCCTGCGGGAGATCCGCATGCGTGAGGGAGGCTGGTATCACGTGACGCCGCTCACCGTCCATCAGATGGAGGCGGTGACCTCGGCCGATCTGCTCGAGGCCTCGACGCCCGATCTCGACGACGTGGTCCGGCTCGAGGACCGGTATGGGAGAGTCTGAGTGAAAGTCATCGTTCCGCTCGCGGGCAAGGGCACCCGCCTGCTGCCGCTCACGCGGCACGTCCCCAAGCCGCTCCTGCGGGTGGCGGGCCGGCCCGTGATGGACTACGTCATGGACATGCTCGAGGGGCTCGACGTCGAGGAGCTGATCCTCATCACGGGGCACCTCAAGGAGCAGGTCGAGCAGCACGTCCGGACCCGGTACCGCATTCCCGCCCGGTTCGTGGAGCAGAAGGTGCAGGATGGCACCGCCGGCGCCGTGGCCCTGGCCGAGCCGTACGTGAGCGGGCCGGTGCTGATCATCTTCGTGGACACGCTGTTCGACGCCGACCTCACGCTGATCAACCGCGAGGACGCCGACGGCATCATCTGGGCCAAGCACGTGGAGGACTACCAGCGGTTCGGTGTGGTGGTGACGGACGCGCAGGGCTACATGACACGAATCGTCGAGAAGCCGTCGGAGCCCATCTCGAAGCTCGCGAACATCGGCCTCTACTACATTCGCGACTGGCAGACCCTGTACGCGGGGGTCCACGACACGCTCGCGCGGCCGCAGCAGAAGGGCGAGTGGTTCCTCACGGACGCGTTCCAGTACATGATCGACCGGGGGCGCCGCATCCGCGTGGCCGAGGTGTCCGGCTGGTACGACTGCGGGAAGGTCGAGACGGTGCTGGAGACCAATCTGCACCTGCTGCGCACCGGCCGCGATCTCGTGCCGCCGGCCCGCGACGGGGTCACCATCGCGCCACCCGTGCGCATCGAGGCGGGCGCCGTCGTGGAGCGCAGCACGATCGGCCCGAACGTGACCATCGAAGCCGGCGCGGTGGTGCGGGACAGCGTCCTGCGCCACGCCATCGTGGGCTCGGGTGCGCGGCTCGCGGGGGCGACCGTCGAGGAATCGCTGATCGGCGACGACGCGGTGGTCGAGCACCGGACGCTCAGCCGGATGGTCGCGGCCAAGGACGAGGTGGCGCCGGCCCGATGATCGTCCCGCTCACCGCGCCCGGCGACCTGGACGTGGCGCTCGCGGCGCCGCTCGCCGTGGTGTACAAGCACAGCCCCCGCTGCGGGGTCTGCATTGCGGCCGAGCGCGAAGTGAAGCACTTCGCCGAGGGACATCCCGACGTCGCGGTCTACTGGCTCGACGTGGTGGCGAACCCCGGGCTCGCCCAGGAGGTGGCCGCCCGGTTGCGCGTCGCCCACGAATCGCCGCAGGTGATCGTCCTAGCGGCGGGCGCGGTGCGGCTCGCGGCCTCCCACTGGGACGTGCGAGCCGCGGACCTGGATGATCTCGTGCGCCCGCCATGCGGGGTGCCGGGCGGCCAGGCGGTGCACTGAGCGCCGCGGATCGGCACCCGCCCCACGGCGCCGAGCGCTCCCGCGATCCCGCGGGACCGCGCCACGCCGGCGATGGGGTGGAGCGCCGATTGGCCGTGTACGGGTCCCTCGCGCCCGGGCGCGAACACCATGACGTGGTCGCGGCACTCCGCGGTACATGGCGGCCCTGCACGATTACCGGACACTTCGACGCCACCGGCTGGGGCATGACCGAGGGGTTTCCCGGCCTCGTGTGGGATCGTGACGGCCCCGCCATTGCCGCGCACCTGATCGAGTCCGCCGACCTTCCCGATCACTGGGACCGACTCGACGCGTTCGAAGGCGCCGCGTACCGGCGGGAGGTGGTGCCCGTGGTCACGGACACCGGCCAGGTGCTCGCGAACGTGTACACCGTGCGGCGATGACGGACCGCGACCGCTGGCTGCGGAGGGCGCTCGCGCTCGTCACGCTCACCGCCGCGTACAACGCGCTGGAAGCCGTGATCGCCTTGGTCGCCGGCGTTGGCGCAGCGAGCATCGCCCTGATCGGGTTCGGGCTCGACAGCGTGATCGAGCTCGCCGCGGCCCTCGCAGTGCTCCACCGGATGGGCGCGGAACGGCGCGGAGCCGCCCACGAGCGTGTCGAGCAGGTGGAGCGGCGCGTGCGGCGCTTCGTGGGGTGGACATTCGTGCTGCTCGCCGGCTACGTGACGCTCACGGCCGGTATGGGGCTGTGGCGCCGGGAGGCGCCACGGGAGAGCGTGCTGGGGATTGCCCTCGCCGCGTGCTCGCTGATCGTGATGCCGCTGCTCGCGTGGGCCAAGCTGCGCGCGGCGGCGGCCCTCGGCAGCCGGGCGCTGGCCGCCGAGGCCAAGGAAACGCTCGCGTGCGCCTATCTCTCCGGCTGCCTGCTGCTGGGCCTGGGGCTGCACGCGGTGTTGGGCTGGTGGTGGGCCGATCCGGTCGCCGCGCTGGCCATGGTGCCGTGGCTCCTGCACGAGGCCCGCGAGGCGATGGAGGACGATCCGTGCCCGTGACCCTCGCCCCGCTCGAGCCCGGCCACTGGGCGGCCGTGCGGGCCATCTTCCAGGACGGCATCGACGCGGGGTTCGCGACCTTCGAGGTGGCGCCCCCGGACTGGTCTGCGTGGAACGCGGCCCACAGGCCGGACTGCCGGTTGGTGGCGCTCCGGGGCGGCTCGGTGGCGGGGTGGGGGGCGCTGTCTCCGGTCTCGGCACGGGCCGCGTACGCCGGCGTTGCCGAAGTGAGCGTGTACGTGGCGCGCGCCCA
>DAINBS010000179.1:0-6779 GCA_036732805.1 Gemmatimonadales bacterium
GTCCACGATCGTGATGACTCGCGGGGGCGTGAGGCAGTAGATGACCCAAGCCACTCGGCCGGTGCGGAACCGGCTCGCCGCATCGGCGATCTGCCCGAGCAGAATGGCCGGCAGCGAGTCGGTCACCTGCGCGGCCGCGACTGGCAGGCCGGGGCGCAGCGGATCGGGGGAGGCGGCGAGCATCAGTCCCAGGGCGACGAGGCCGGTGCGGGCAACCCGTGAGGTGAGCATGGTCATCCTCCAGGGAGAAAGGGCTCGCGCGAGCGTGACGAGCATGGACCGCGCCGGCTCCGGCGTCAAGGTCGGAACGGTGAACGGACGGGGCGTGGAAGGCGGCACCGGGGCTCGCCCCTGCCGACCTGCCTCCCGCTGGCCGTCTGACCGTCTGGCCGTCTATCCTACCCCCTGATGCCATCACCTGCTTCCAGGATCCTCCAGGTGGATGCCGACGCCTTCTACGTCCAGGTGGCCCGGCTGGTCGATCCCGACGGCGCCGGGCGGGCCGAGCTGCTGCTGGTGGGCGGCTCGCCCCAGGGCCGCGGGGTCGTGACGTCCGCTTCCTACTCCGTTCGGCGCTTCGGGGTCCGTTCCGGCATGGCCATGGCCCAGGCCATCAGGCTGTGTCCGGACGCCCTGGTGGTGGGCGTGCCGCGGCGGGCGTGCAGCGAGCGGAGCCGGGCCATCGTCGGGGCGCTGGAGCGGTTCACGCCGGCCGTCGAACCCGCCTCCATCGACGAGATGTACCTGGATCTCTCCGGCACCGAACGGCTGTACCGGCACGAGCCGCTCGAGGCCACCGCCCGGCGCATCCGGGAGGCTGTGCAGCAGGAAGCCGGCATCACGGTCTCCATCGGGGGCGGCACCAACCGCCTGATCGCCAAGCTCGCCGCCGGACGCGCCAAGCCGCATCACACGCCGGCCGCTCACGGTGTGCTGATCGTCCCGCCCGGGGAGGAAGGGAGCTTCCTCGCCACGTTCGACCTGGGCGATATCCCGGGGGTGGGGCCCCGGTTCCAGGACCGTCTTGCGGCGGTTGGCCTCGTCACGGTCCGGGATGCCCTGCCCCACGACCGCGCGACCCTCCGCCGCTGGCTGGGGCCCCGGGCGGCGGACTGGCTCCATGACCGCATCCGCGGCGTGGCCGGCGCCACGGTCGAGCCGCGGGCCGACGCCAAGTCCATCAGCCGGGACGAGACGTTCGCTACCGACCTCGACGATGACGGCGACCTGCGCCGCGAGTTGCTGCGGTTGAGCGACCGCGCCGCCGCGGACCTGCGGGCGGGGGGCTACCGGGCACGCACCGTGGCGGTGCGCATCCGGGACCGCGACTTCCGCGACCGCCGCGCCAGCCGGACCCTGCCCGAGGGGATCACGACAGACCGGGCCATCGCCGAGCTGGCCCTGAGCCTGTTCGCCCGCCTGCGGCGGGCGCGGCCCATCCCCGCCCGCCTGCTCAGCGTGGCCCTGTCCCAGCTCTCCGGCAGCGACGAGCCGGATCAGCAGGAGTTGTTCGGCAACGCGGCCGGTTCGCCAGCCGAGACCGAGCGGGACCGTCGCCTTTCCCACGCCCTGGACGAGCTACGAGACCGGTTCGGCTCGGAGGCCATCCGGCGGGCGGGACGGAAGCCACGTGGCGAGCGTCCCCCCGAGCCGCGGGCTCGTGGTTGACGGTGCCTGCAACCCGTGAATCTTCCCATGCATCATACCGTAGATACTGCGCACCGCACCGAACCCCCGTTCCATCCAATCGGGAGATGACCTGATGCGTTTCACGCGTTGGCTGGCCCCCCTCACCCTTGCCGCGGCGCTCCCGGCGTCCGCCGGCGCCCAGGTGGACGCCCGGATGCTGCGTCACCCGGACGTCTCCGCCACCCACATCACCTTCGTCTACGCCGGCGACATCTGGATCGTGCCGAAGGCCGGCGGGACCGCCATGCGCGTCAGCTCGCCTCCCGGCGAGGAGGCGTTCCCGCGGTTCTCCCCCGACGGCTCGAAGATCGCCTACACCGGCAACTACGACGGCAACCAGGACGTGTACGTGGTGCCCACGATGGGCGGAAGCCCCACCCGGATCACGTATCATCCCATGCCGGATCGGGTCGTGGACTGGCATCCCGACGGGAGCCGCGTGATGTACGCCTCGTTCCGGGAGAGCGGCCGCCTGCGCTACAGCCAGCTCTTCCTGGCCCCGGCGGCGGGCGGCATGCCGGCCAAGCTGCCGGTGCCGTACGGGGAGTTCGGCAGCATCTCCGCCGATGGCCGGACGCTCGCGTACATGCCCATGTCGCAGGACTTCCGTACCTGGAAGCGGTACCGCGGCGGCTGGGCGCCCGAGATCCTGCTGTTCGACCTGCGCGATTCGACCTCCACCAACATCTCGAAGAACGACGCGAACGACGCGCACCCCATGATGCATGGGTCCACGCTGTACTTCATGTCGGACCGGGGGGCCAACAAGCGCCAGAACATCTGGGCCATGGACCGGGCGTCGGGCGCCACCAGCCAGATCACGAACCTCGCCGACTTCGACATCACGTTCCCCGCGATGGGGCCGGAGGACATCATCTTCGAGGCGGGCGGGCGGCTGCACCTGCTGAACCTCGCCACCGAGCGCACCTCCGAGGTGAGCGTGAACGTCGTGACGGACCTCGCGACCGTGAAGCCCCGGGCGGAGCGGGTGTCCAACCTGATCCAGTGGGCCGGCGTCTCGCCGGCCGGCAAGCGGGCGGCCTTCGTGGCGCGGGGTGACGTGTTCACCGTGCCCGCGGAGCACGGGCCGATCCTCAACCTCACGCGCTCCTCGGGCAACGCCGAGCGGTACGTCACCTGGTCGCCGGACGGCAAGCAGCTCGCGTACTGGAGCGATCGCAGCGGCGAGTACGAGCTCACCGTGCGCCCCGCGGACGGGTCGGGAGAGGAGCGGAAGCTCACCTCCATGGGCGCCGGGTACCGCTACGCGGCGCAGTGGTCGCCGGACAGCAAGCAGGTCGCGTTCGCCGATCAGAACATGCGGTTCTACGTGTATGACATCGACCGGAACCGCGTGAC
This sequence comes from Gemmatimonadales bacterium, assembly GCA_036732805.1. GTDB lineage: Bacteria > Gemmatimonadota > Gemmatimonadetes > Gemmatimonadales > GWC2-71-9 > JAOTWJ01. The sequence continues at coordinate 3,049 of DAINBS010000179.1, forward strand.
GCGCATGGACAGCAGCGCGGTCTGGATGGGTCACGGCCAGCTCGCCAACATGCCCTTCAACTGGTCGTCGGACAGCCGCTGGGTGGCGTTCGCACGGCCCGTCACCTCGTCGAACACGGCGGTGTTCCTGTACGACACGCAGGATGGCCGCCTGCACCAGGTCACGAGCGGCTACTTCGCGGACATCCAGCCGACGTTCGATCCGGACGGGAAGTACCTGTACTACCTCTCGAACCGGAACTTCGAGCCCGTCTACGGCGACTTCGACAACTCCTGGACCTACCCCAACGCCACGGCCATCATGGCCGTCGGCCTCCGGAAGGACGTGCCGTCGCCGCTGGCGCCGCGGAACGATATGGAAGCGCAGAAAGGGCAGGAAGGGCAGAAAGGGCAGGAGAAGCCCGACACCGCGGCCAAGCCGGACACGGCCAAGCCGGGCACGGCCAAGCCGGACACGGCCAAGAAGCCCGTCGCGATCGACATCGACGGATTCGAGGGCCGGGCGGTGGTGCTGCCGCCCAAGCCCGGCAACTACAACGGGCTCGCGGCCGCCAAGGGCAAGATCCTCTACATCCGCGGCCCGCGCACCGGATCGGGCAGCGACCAGAGCCCGATCGTGTACTTCGACCTCGAGGAGCGCGAGGAGAAGACCGTCCTCGACGACGCGAACGCGTTCGCGTTGTCGCACGACGGCAAGAAGCTGCTGGTACGGAACGAGGGCCGGTGGGCCATCGTCGACCTCAAGCCCGCCGCCAAGATGGACAAGCCGCTCCGCACGGCGGAAATGGAGACCGTGGTGGACCCGCGCGCCGAATGGCGTCAGATGTTCACCGACGCCTACCGGTTCGAGCGGGACTTCTTCTATGACGCGAACATGCACGGCGTGGATTGGGACGGGCTGCGCGACCGGTACGGGCGGCTCATTGACGACGCCGTGACCCGCTGGGACGTGACCTACGTTCTCGGCGACTTCATCGCGGAGCTGAACGCCTCGCACACGTACCGGGGCGGGGGCGACACGGACGAGGCACCGAACCGCGGCGTCGGGATGCTGGGCGCCGACTTCGCGCTCGAAAACGGCGCGTTCCGGATCAAGCGGATCATCCGCGCGGCCCCGTGGGACGACGTGCGGTCGCCCCTGGCCGAGCCCGGCGTGGACGTCAAGGAAGGCGACTACGTGCTCGCCGTGAACGGTATCCCGCTCGACGTGTCCCGGGAGGTGTACGCCGCCTTCGCCGGCCTCACGAGCGCGCCGGTGGTACTCACGGTGAACGGCTCGCCGTCCATGGACGGGTCACGGACCGTCCTCGTGAAGCCCCTCGGGGACGACACGAATCTCCGGTTCGCCGAGTGGATCGAGCAGCGGCGCAAGCGGGTGGACGAAGCCACCAACGGCCGCGTGGGTTACATCTACGTCCAGAGCACCGGCGTCGACGCGCAGAGCGAGCTGGTGAAGCAGTTCATGGCCCAGTGGCGCAAGGAAGGCCTGATCATCGACGAGCGCTGGAACAGCGGCGGCCAGATCCCGGATCGCTTCATCGAGCTGCTCAACCGGCCGGCGCTGTCCTACTGGGCCACGCGCAACGGGGAGAGCTGGCAGTGGCCGCCCGTCGCCCACTTCGGACCGAAAGTCATGCTCATCAACGGCTGGAGCGGCTCCGGTGGGGACGCGTTCCCCTTCTACTTCCGTGAAGCCAAGGTGGGCCCGCTGATCGGGAAGCGCACCTGGGGCGGCCTGATCGGCATCTCCGGGGCTCCCGAGCTGGTGGACGGCGGGAACGTCACGGTGCCCACGTTCCGGATGTATGACGTGCGGGGGCAGTGGTTCCCCGAAGGCATCGGCGTGGCCCCGGACATCGAGGTCGAAGACGACCCGAGCGTCATGGTCCGGGGTCGGGACCCGCAGCTCGAGCGGGCCATCGAGGAAGTGATGAAGGCCGTCGAGGCGGCGGCGAAGGGGCCGGCCCGCCCGGCGCGCGAGAGGCGGTAGCCCCTCGGCGGCGGCAGGCAGGTTGCAGGATAGACGGCAAGACGGCCGGTGGCCGTCTTGCCGTCTCGCCGTCTATCCTGGCGCCTCCCACCCTGTAACTTTGGCCTATGCTCCACACTCGACCATTGGGCCCAGGCGCCCCGGCGGTCTCCGCCATCGGCTACGGCGGCATGCACCTGTCCCTCGCGGATCGTCCCGCCGAGAGCGACGCGATCCGCGTCATCCAGACGGCCATCGAGCACGGCGTGACGCTGCTCGACACCGCCGACGTGTACTGTCTCGACCACACCGAGATTGGCCATAACGAGCGGCTGTTCGCCAAGGCCCTCGCGTCGTTCGGCGGGTCGGGGACCGGGGTGATCGTCGCGACCAAGGCCGGGATGATCCGTCCGGACGGGCGGTGGGAGTGCAACGGCCGGCCCGAGCACATCCGGATGGCGTGCGACCGTTCCCTCGCCACACTCGGCGTCGATGTCATCGACCTCTACCAGTTCCACGCTCCCGATCCCGAGGTCCCCTTTGCCGAGAGCGTGGGAGCATTCGGGCGGCTGCGCGACGAAGGGAAGATCCGGTTCTTCGGCCTCTCGAACGTCACGGTCGCCCAGATCGAGGAGGCCGGGAGGCTTTTGCCCGTCACCACGGTGCAGAACCGCCTGAACCCGTTCTTCCGCGAGGCAACGGCAACCGGCGTCGTCGGCCACTGCGCCGCGCACGGGATCGGCTTCATCGCCTACAGCCCGGTGGGCGGCGGGCGCCTGAACCAGAAGCTCCCCACGCACGGCACGGTCGCCGCCCTGGCCGAGCGGCACGGGGCCACCGCCCATCAGATCGTGCTGGCGTGGGTGCGGGCACAGGGACCGACGGTGATTCCGATTCCGAGCGCGCGGAGCATCGAGCACGTGCTCAGCTCCGTCCGGGCGGCGGCCATTGCGTTGTCTGCGGACGAGCTGGGCGCGATCGAGCGGGCGGAATTCTCACGGCAGTAAGGGCAGAAGGGCAAAAGAGCGAAGAAGGGGCAGGGGGGCAGAGAGAAGCTGCCCGTACGGCATCTCTGCCCCTCTGCCCCTCTCATCAGAGCCTGAGGATGAGACCCAATGTCCGATTCCATTCGCACCGCTCTTCTGGTCGTCGATCTCCAGCCCGACTTCATGCCGGGGGGCGCGCTGGCCGTAGTCGAGGGTGACCAGATCGTGCCGCCGATCCGCGACCTCATCCTGAGCGGTCGGTTCGACGTCGTCGTGGCCACCCAGGACTGGCATCCACCCAACCACGTCTCGTTTGCGAGCCACCACGGCAGGCCCCCGTTCGACGTGATCGAGCTGTACGGACACGAGCAGGTGCTCTGGCCAGACCATTGCGTGCAGGCGACCCCGGGCGCGTCACTCCACCCGGGGCTTCCGCGCGACTGGGTGGACGCGATCATCCGGAAGGGGAACGACCCTGCCGTGGATTCCTACTCGGCGCTCCGCAACAACTGGAACCGCTGGGGCGACCGCCCGCCCACGGGACTCGGCGGATACCTGCGGGAGCGCGGCACCACGCACGTGATCGTGTGCGGCCTGGCGCGCGACTACTGCGTGAAGTGGACCGCGGAGGACGCCGCGGACGCGGGATTCAAGGTGCGGTTCCTGTGGGACCTCACGCGCCCGGTGGACCCGAAGAGCGATGAGCGAGTTTTCGAGGAACTGCGGGCGAAAGGTGTTGAGGTAGCGGGGCCGTAGGACAGACGGTCAGACGGAAA
>DAINBS010000180.1:0-6731 GCA_036732805.1 Gemmatimonadales bacterium
TGTGCCGGTGGGCCAGTCCGCGGGGATCGCCACGCGTACCTCCACGGTGCGCGTCATCGGATCCGCGCCGCCCGCGACCGCCCGGATGGAGCCCTCGGCCACCCGGCCGTCGCGGCCCGCAACCTCCAGGGCGGCGCCCACGACAAGGCCGGCCGCCGCCTCCGGCGGCAACGCCAGCACCGCCTCCCGCGCCCCTGCGCTCTCGACCGTGAGCAGCGGCATGCCGGGCGCCGCGAGGTCGCCCGGATCCACCGTGCGCGCGACCACGACGCCATCGAACGGCGCGGTGATGCGGGCGTAGCCCGAGGCCGTTTCCACCTCGCGCCACGCCGCTTCGGCCATGGCGACCTGCGACTCGGCCTGGATGAGCCCAAGCTGCGCCTGGTCGCGCTGCACCCGCGCGACGACGTCTTCGGCCAGGAGCGTGTCCATCCGCGCCGCCTGGCGGGCGGCCTCGTCCCGGCCGGCCCGCGCCACCGTGACGGCCGCCTCCGCCTTGGCGCGGTTCGCCGCGATGTCCTCGACGCCGAGCCGGATGAGGGTCTGGCCCGCGCGAACGGCCGCCCCCAGCTCGACGGAAACCTCGGTGACCCGCGCCATCAGGCGCGTCGAGATCTCTGCCCGGTGACGGGCCTGGACGGTGCCTTCGACCGCGATGGTCGTCGAGAGCGAGTCGGCCGTCACCGTGTACGTGCTCGCCGCGACTCGCGCCGCCGCGGCCGGCGCCTCGTGGTCGGCGCCCCCGCACGCGGTCAGCGTGACCGCGGCGAGCGTCAGCATGGGAAGGGTCTTCATCGGTCGTGGACTCCGTAGGCAAAGGCGAGCGCCGCCTGCGCGAGCAGGAGATCGCGGCGCGCCGTCAGCAGGTTCAGGCTGGCGGTGGTAGTGGCGGACTGCACGTCGAGCAGCTCGGTGATCGGGGCCGCGCCGGTGCGGTAGCGGACCTGCGCCTGCGCCAGCGCCTCCCGGGCCTCGGTCTCCGCCCGCGCCGCCACGGCGGTGCCGTCGCGGGCCGCCTGGAGCATGCGCTCGGCGGCGAGCACCTCGACTTCCGCCGTGCGCCGGGCGCCCTCGTAGCGCGCGGCGGCGGCGTCATGCTCCGCCGAGGCCTTGCGCACGGCCGCGATCCCGCCGAGGGCGGGGAAGACGTTCCATCGGAGGGCGATGCCGAGTGTCCAGTCGCCGCTGCCCGAGCCCCAGGGCGCGTCGTGTCCGTGGTGCGACAGCACGCCGAACGCCCCGATCTGTGGAAGTTGCGCGGCCCAGGCGCTTTTCCGGGCGGCGCTGGCCGCGTCCCGCGCCGCGTCGAGCGCGCGCAGATCGCCACGCGCGTCCACCGTGCACTCCGTGGCGCCAACCGGGCACGCCGCTGCCACGGGCATGGTGGCGATCGAGTCGGTGAGGACGAGCACGGTGCTCTCGGAGAGCGCGAGCAGGGCCCGCAGTCGGGAGGCCGCGTTCGCCGCCTCTGCGGCTGCCGCAAGTCGCCGGACCTCGACCTCGGCTGCCTGAAGGGACGCGAGCCGCGCGTCGAGGCCGGTCACCAGTCCTTGGCGGTGGAGCAGTGCGGCCTGCCGTTCGTGGGCGCGGATCGCCGCCAGCGATGTGTCGAGCACCGCAAGCCGGTGCGCGGCCAGCTGGGTGTCGAGGTAGGCCTGCGACACGAGAAACGCCGTGGCACCCGCCATCCGCGAGGTCGCGGCCTCACGGGCCGCGGCGCCCCGGCCGGCGGCGCGGAAGCCGAACCATCCCTCCGGCGCGAGCAGGGGCAGCTCGATGATTGCCGAGCTCGTGTACCCCCCGAACGCTGCCGGGCTGTTGAGTGCGTCGAGCGCGAGGTCTTCGCCGGCAAAGGCCCCCTGGCGGAGCTTGAGCCCGAACACGGCCACCGGATCGTTGGTCCGCATCCCCGTGACTTCGGCGCGCAGGGACGGCAGGAACGCCCTGCTGGCGGCGCCCGTCATGGTAGCCGCGGCGCGGGCATCGGCCCGATCGGCGAGCAGGGCTGGGTTCGCCTCGAGCGCTCGGGCACGCGCTGCCTCGAGCGAGAGGACGACCGTGTCCGGCTGCGCCATGCCGATAGATAGTAGAATAGTAATAAGCATATGTATTGACCGAGAAAGAGGTGACGGCTGCCGGAGTTGCCCTCTACATGTCGCAGGTCCGGATGCAGTGCAGGATGTGGTGCACCTTCTCCTCGACGAGTCGGTAGTGCACGTGCACGCCGTCCCGGCGGGCCTCGACCACATCGGCGCCGCGCAACCTGGCCAGGTGCTGGGAAACGATCGCCTGTGGCAGGCCAAGCTGCTCCTGGATGTCCGATACCGTCGCCTCGCCTCCCTCCAGGACCTCCACGATCTTCAGCCGCTCCGGGTGCCCGAGCAGCTTGATGATCTCAGCGGCCCGGCGGAGGACCTCGGGGGTGACGCTGCGGACCAGCCGTCTGGGTGCCATGACAATAGCATATAGCAGTATATCTATGATGTCAACCGCCTGAAACTGAAAGGGCGGCGGAGCCCCAGGCCCCGCCGCCCTTGCCACCTCTGCCCTCTCTGCCCTCTCTGCCCTCTCTGCCAAGGGCCGGGAGCGGGGCAGGGATCAGACGTCCAGATTCCTCACATACCGGGCATTCTCTTCGATGAAGACCCGTCGGGGCTCGACCTCGTCGCCCATCAGCTTCTCGAACAGCTCCGTGGCCATCGTTGCGTCGTCCATCTCGACCTTGAGGATGGTCCGCGTCGCGGGGTCCATCGTCGTCTTCCAGAGCTGGTCCGGATTCATCTCGCCCAGGCCCTTGTAGCGCTGGATGCTCACCGAGCCCCGGCCGCTGCCGTTCGACAGCCGCTTGATGGCTTCGTCCCGCTCCGGCTCGTCGTAGACGTAGAACTCCTCCTTGCCCTTGGCGACCCGGAACAGCGGCGGCTGCGCGATGTACACGTAGCCCGCCTCGATCAGCTGCTTCATTTCCTTGTAGAAGAACGTGAGGAGCAGCGTCCGGATGTGGGCGCCGTCCACGTCGGCGTCGGTCATGATGATGATCTTGTGGTAGCGCGCGTCGTCGAGCTTGAACTCGTCGTCGCCGATCCCCGTGCCAACCGCCGTGATGATCGCGCGGATTTCCTCGTTCGAGAGGATCTTGTCGATCCGGGCCCGCTGGACGTTGAGGATCTTGCCGCGCAGGGGCAGGATGGCCTGGAACGACCGGTCGCGGCCCTGCTTGGCCGACCCGCCGGCGCTGTCGCCCTCGACGATGTACAGCTCGCAGAGGGCCGGATCCGTGAGGGAGCAGTCGGCGAGCTTGCCGGGCAGGATGCCCCCTTCGAGCGCGCTCTTCTTGCGCACCAGCTCCCGCGCTTTGCGCGCCGCCTCGCGGGCCCGGGCGGCGCTGGCGGCCTTCTCGATCACCGCCCGGGCCACGCCCGGGGTTTCCATCAGGTAGTTGAAGAGCGCTTCGTACACGACCTGCCGGACCACGCCCTCCACCTCGGAGTTCCCGAGCTTGGTCTTGGTCTGCCCCTCGAACTGGGGCTCCTTCACCTTGACGTGGATGACCGACGTGAGCCCCTCCCGCACGTCGTCGCCCGAGAGGGAGAAGTTCTCCTTCTTGAGCAGGCCCTTGGTCTTGGCCACCTCGTTGATCACGCGCGTGAGGGCGGCCTTGAACCCGGTCAGGTGAGTCCCGCCCTCGTGCGTGTTGATGTTGTTCACGAAGGAGAACGTGTTCTCCGCGTACCCCTCGTCGTACTGCAGCGCGACGTCGATTTCCACTTCGTCCTTGGACGTCGCGAAGGCGATGGGCTTGGGATGGAGGGGCCGCCGCACGCCGCGCAGGTGCTCGACGAACTGCTTGAGCCCGTCCCTGAACAGGAAGGTCTCTTCCTTGGGCGCCTCCGCCCGCTCGTCGTGGACCGTGAGGGTGATCCCGCTGTTCAGGAACGCCAGCTCCCGGAGCCGGCTCACGATGGTCGCGTATTCGAACCGCGTCTCGGTGAAGATCTGCTGGTCAGGCTTGAAGTACACCTTCGTGCCGGTCCGGCGCCCGGCCTTGCCGGTCACTTCGAGTCCCTGCACCGTGTGGCCGCGCTCGAACGCCATGTGGTGCTCCTGGCCGTCCCGGGCCACCCACACGTCCAGGCGTTCCGAGAGCGCGTTCACCACGGACACGCCCACGCCATGCAGCCCGCCCGACACCTTGTACGTGCTCTTGTCGAACTTGCCGCCCGCGTGGAGCATCGTCATCGCGACCTCGAGGCCGGGGAGCTTCTCGGTCTTGTGCAGGTCCACCGGAATGCCCCGCCCGTTGTCCGTGACGGTGATGGCGTTGTCCTCATGGATCACGACATCGATGCGATCGCAGAACCCCGCGAGCGCCTCGTCGATCGAGTTGTCCACGACTTCATAGACGAGGTGATGGAGCCCCCGGGCCGACGTGGACCCGATGTACATACCCGGGCGCTTCCGGACCGCTTCGAGTCCCTTGAGTACCTGGATGGCGTCGGAACTGTACTGCGTTGACTGCTCGTTGCTGGGCTGAGCCGCCATGGACCGTGCCTGCGATTGGATGGCCAGAAAGGACGTGCCGAATACGGCAAACGGGGGCCGAAATCGACCCCCGCGGAGGTCTGTGAATAATACCCCCGGCACGAGGGGAAATCAACCGGGGGAGGTGTTCCTAAGTCGTTCTACGGCAACTCATTACATACCGGTTTGGAGGAACATCTGCGGCGGTTCCTGCGCTCACGCCACTCGCCACACCACCCGCCGCACCGGGCGTCCTTCGAGCACCAGCTTCTTCAGGATCGCCGCCGACTGCAGCTGCAGCTCCTGCATCCACGCGGCGGTCGCTACGCGCACGAAGAGCACCCCGTCTTCCGACACGCCCTCCGCCGCCGTGACCCGGGCGATCTGCGGCCCCACGATGCGCGCCCACTCGTCCACGATGCCCGCCTGGTCGATGCGCCGCTTGAGGCCCGTGCGCTTGAGATACGCCTCGAGGGCCTCCCCGATGCCCGCCGCCGCCTCACGCTTCAATGCGGCCTCCATGCATGCGCCAGCGCGGGCGGTCGAGCAGCGCGGCCGGCACCTCGGCCGCGCGGGGGGCCGTGACGATGGCTTGACCGGGCAGCGTCTCGGCGATGAGCGTGAGCAGCCGGGCCTGTCGGGCGGCGTCGAGCTCGGCGAAGGCGTCGTCGAACAGCGCGAGCGGCGTTGTGCCGTGGGCGCGTTCCAGCGACTCGGCCTCGAGCAGCCGCAGCGCCAGGGCCGCGGTGCGCTGCTGTCCGGCCGACCCCACGGGCCGCGCGTCGTGCCCGCCAAGCGTGAGCCGCAGCTCGTCGCGGTGCGGACCCACCGTCGTGACGCCGCGCCGGGTGTCCCGGTCCCGCGCGCCCGCGAGCCCCTCGAGCACCGACTCGGGTTCGGTGCCGCCCCCGCGGTGCACATGGTACTCCATCTCGGCCGTCTCGTGTTCGCCGAGCGCCGTGGTGAGCGCGGTGAACCGCGCCCGGTGGCGCGCCACCCAGTCGAGCCGGCGCGATGCCACGGCCGCCGCGGCGCCCGCGAGCGGCCGGTCGAACGCCCACGCCGCCGCGGGCTGGCCGCGTCGCAGCGCGGCGTTCCGCTGCCGCAGGGCCGCCCGCAGCACGGAGAGCGATTCCAGGTATGCGCGGTCGCTGAGCGAGAGCAGCACATCGAGGTACCGGCGGCGTTCCGCGGGGCCGCCGCTCACCAGCGCGCGGTCGGCCGGGGAGAAACTCACGGCCAGGACCTGGCCCACGGCCTCCCCGAGGCGGGTCACCGGCGTTCCGTCCACCGTCACCTTCTTCCGCCCGCCCGCCACCTCGTACCCCGCCGTCACCCGCACGCCGCTCTCCCCGGCCACGAAGAAGCCCGCCTCGCCGAAACGCACCAGCTCGCGGTCCTTCACGCCGCGCAGCGAGCGGAACAGCACGAGATAGTAGATCGCCTCGAGCAGGTTGGTCTTGCCTTGGCCGTTGTCCCCGATCACCACGACGCCGCGGGGGGGCAGGTCGAGATCGAGGGCCGCGAGGTTGCGGAACGACCGGACCGTCAGGCGGCTCAGCTCCACCGTGACGCTCCCGGCCGGCACCGTGTCGAGCGCCCGCCCGCTCAGCGGGACGCGGGGGTATCGGAGCCGACCGTGACCGAGGCCGTCACCGCGGTGCGCTCGCCGACGAGGTCCCGCACGACGCCCGAGACCTCGAGGACCTCACCCACCGCGTACCCCTCGGGCACCACGAAGAACACGCCGTCCACCACCTCGATCTCGTCGAACACGAAGACGTCCCGCACCTGGTCCAGGAACGTGATGACCAGGGAATCCAGACCGTTGTCGTCGCGGGCGACGATCCCGACCACGAACGTGTCCGGGCTCGTCACCACGTTGCCCGGCGGCATCTCCAGCACGAGCGCGGGCGGGCCGGGGCGCAGCCGTTCCGCGTCGCAGGCGGCGAGTGCGGCCAGCGCGACGAGCGCGGGGAGGACGGGCGGGCGGAAGCGGATCACGAGGCGGTGACCCCGGGGCCGCGTTGGGGGCGGGGCATGTGCATAAGGTAACGCGGGCGCGGGAACAGCCGGGAGGAGGGTGGCTTGTATCAGCCATGCGGCCAGCAGTGGGATGAGCCGTTTCATATCTGCTTTTTGAAGTCGGGGATTCTCCACGGCGCGCGCATCGGGCGGTCCAGGAGACGATTGGCTTCGTCGTCATTGGC
>DAINBS010000181.1:0-6731 GCA_036732805.1 Gemmatimonadales bacterium
CGTCGCGGCGATCAGCAGCACGGCGCAGGCGGCTACGAGGGCGAGGCGAAACGGCTGATTCTCTCTCATGGGTTGCATGAGACTCTCCTCAACGGGTTGTGTGAATGAACCTGGGGAACAACCGGCCGTGTGACCGTCCGGTCCCGGAGCGGCCGCTTCCCCGTGAGGGAAAGCGGCCGCCGACTCGGGTAGCCCCACGCTGCGGTCCGGCTCAGGTCACCATGCCGCGGAAGTAGGCCACCGCGCCGAGGGCCAGCAGGCCGCTCGCGAGCAGGATGACCACCTCGGGCTCGGGAACCACGCTCTCCGTCACCAGGCTCTGCACGAGCAACTCGTTGGTGGAGGTGCCGGCGACGTCCACGTCGGACGCGATGGTCCACTGTGCCGCGTCCACGGCGTCTGCTCCAAGGAGCGCATCCTGCATGAGCACGCCTATCCTGGGGTCCGCTCCCCGGAAGGGGACGGCGCCGCCCGGATCGGTCGCGCCCATCAGGCCCCACATCGCGAGGTAGAGCCTGCGAGCCTCGTCCGGCCTGGCGCTGGGTATCTGGGTCGCCAGGAACGCAGCGGCCCGGTAGCGCTCGGATGCGATGCTCTGGTCCCACCCACGGAACCGCACTCCGTACGTGGTGGTCAGATCGGCCCACGCGAGGTTGGCGAGCTTCACGGACCCGGAACCCGCGAGCAGCGCCCGCTCGAACTCCTCGCTGTAGCGGTCGAAGGAGGCTCCGATGGGCAGGTTTCCGATGGAACGCGCCCCGCCATTCAACAGGAAGACCGGAGATCGCTGCGCGGCGGCCGGTGCGGCCGACACCAGGAGCAGCAGGAGCCACGACAACGGACGGAACGGACGCATAACGAACTCCTCGTATGAGCACAGAATCTGACGGGAGGCGCGTGCCGGCATCCATGCGGACGTCGGGACTTCCCCTCCTGTGACCAAGTGTACGGGGAAGCGCTACGGGTGAACATCGCTCGGCGGGGTGAAAAGTGGCTTAGGCATCGTGGCCCACGGCGTGGAGTCCGCTGTCAGCCGAAAGCACTAAGCCGATGGGGGGATGCCGCGAGGTTATGAAGACCTTCGGCGTCCGCCGCCGGTCCGGCGACGAACGCGGTGATGGCGCCGGTGAGACGGTCGCCCTCGGGCGTGATCAGCCGGCGGGCACGGGCGCGGTGCCATGCGCATCGAGCCAGTCGAGCAGCTGTCGGACGCTGCCGGTTGCGAGCGCGATGCTCGTATCCGCGGCGCCGTAATAGAGTCTGAGGGTGTCGCCGTCGAGCGTGTACCCGCAGGGGAACGCGACGTTGGCGACGTCGCCCTCACGCTCATACACCGCTTCGGGCCCGAAGATCCAGGAACCGCCCCGCAGGAGGCAACGGTCCGGCTGGTCCAGGTCGAGCAGGGCGGCACCCAGGCGGTAGATGCACCCGGCGGGGGTCTGGCGGACGCCATGGTACAGCATCAGCCATCCGCGCGGCGTCTCGATGAGCGGGGGCGACAGCCCCACCTTGTTCGCGTCCCACCAGCCGCCCCGGCGCGCCTGCAGCACCGGACGGTGTCCTCCCCAGTTGCGCATGTCAGGCGAGAATGACAGCCAGATGTCGCCGTGTCCATACGTCATCGGACGGTGCAGCAGCGCGAAGTTCACGTCCACGCGGCGCGGCAGCAGCGCCGCGTCCTTGTCGTCCGGTTGCGCTACCAGTCCGAGGCGCTCGAAGGTCCGGAAGTCCTCGGTCAGCGCCAGGGCGACTCCCGGTCCCCCCTTGCCGAACGCCGTGTACGCGATCGCGTAGCGGCCCAGCTCGTCCACGAACGTGATGCGCGGGTCCTCGATCCCCCACAGCTCCTCGGGGTGGTGTATCGGGTCGGGCAGGAGCGTCGGCTCCGGATCGATGACCCATCCATCCACCCCGTTCGCCGACCGCGCGGCGCAGAGATGCGACAGGCCGCTCCGGTCCTCGACCCGGCACAGCAGCAGCGTCGTGCCGTCGGGGAGCCGGGTTGCGCCGGCGTTGAAGACGGTGTGCGCGGGGTAGGGCCAGTCGGCCGCCGTGAGGATCGGGTTGCTCGCGTGCCGGTGCAGAAGCACGTCGTAGTGGTTCGTCACCTTCATGAGGCTGGGTCTCCGGGTACGGGATGGGTGACGTCGCCATGGTCAGCCGACCGCATGTCCATGAGGGCGAGCAGAAAGGACAGGGTGGATTCCGCGCCCTGGTTCTCGTTGGGCCGGTCGGCATGGAGCCCGTCACGGCACCCGCCGGTGGACGCGTCGTAGAGGGAGTGCTGCAGGTGGTTCTGCCCCAGGAACCAGCGGAAGGCGCGCTGCGCGTGCTCGGTCCAGCGGCCGTCGCCCGTCACGCGGTGCGCTTCGAGGCAGGCCGAGACCATCACGCACGCCTCGACGGGCTGGTGGTCGAACGCCACCATGGGCGCCCCCCGCTCCACGCCGGCGTTGGAGCCGACCGGCGCGAAATAGCCGTCCGGGGAGCGCTGGATCTCCACCAGCCACTCGAGCGCCCGCGTTGCCGTCGCCACCATCCCCGGGTGGTCCATCCGGGCTCCGGAGACGAAGAGCGCCTGGGGCATGCGGGCGTTGCAGTAGGTGACGCGGTCCTCGAACCACGGCCACTCCGGTCCGCTCGTCCGGTGGAACAGGTCGAGCAGCCGCTCGGCGAGGGCGCTCCGCACCGCCTGCACGCCGCGGTCGCCCTGGAACGCGCCGAGGTACTCGTCGATCCCGAGGAGCGCGTACGCCCACGCGCGTGGGCTCGAGAACGCCGGCACGGCCGGCAGGGCCGTGTGGAACAGGTCGGCGGCCAGGCTGCGCCGTCCTGGGTCGCCCAGGCGGCCCACCACGGCGCCCAGAGCCCACACCGCACGCCCGTGGCTGTCCTCCGAGCCGATCGTCTCGGTCCAGCGCCGCTCGTACGACATGAAGTTCCGGAACCGTCCGGTGCGCCGGCTGAACGCGTGGCTGACGAAGGCCAGGTAGCGCGACGCCGCAGCCCGGATCGCCTCGCCCTCGTCGGTGCCGGCATCCTCGACGAGCGTCAGCAGCAGCAGCGCCCGCGCGTTGTCGTCGAGACAGTAGCCGTCGTCGTACCGCGGAACGCCGTAGACGGCGTGCTGCAACAGCCCCGTATCGTCGGTCATGCGGCGGAGGTGCGCGAGATTCAGCTCAGGCAGCCCGGCCGGGCGCTCCGCGAGCGTCCGCGCCCGGAACGACGTCCGGAGCTGGGCGGCATGCTCGACCCGCGCCCGCTCGAAGCTTGCCAGGTACGCCTCCGCCACGGCGGGCCACGCCATGGCCCGGCCGTGCGCTGCGGCGCGCTGGCCCACCGCGAGCCGGGCCGCGTCGTCGCCCAGGAGGTCGGTCACCGCGCGCGTGATCGCGTCCGCATCCCGGTAGGGGACGAGCACTCCGCGCCCGTCGGCGAGCAGCTCGCGCGCGTACATGTAGGGGGTCGAGATCACGGCCTTGCCGGAACCCACCGCATACGCCAGGGTGCCCGACGTCGTCTGCTCCGGCTGCAGTGACGGGGTGACGTACACGTCCGCCGCGGCGAGGAACTCGGTGAGCTCGTCGTGGCTCACGAAGCGGTTGTGGAAGATCACGTTGGCGTCCACGCCAAGCTGCAGTGCCCGCGTTTCCAGCATCACCCGGTACGCCTCGCCGTGGCGTTCCCGGATGTGCGGGTGCGTGGCGCCCAGGACGATGTAGAGTGCCTGCGGGAACCGCGCGAGGATCGCGGGCAGCGCGTCGATGACGTACTCGATTCCCTTGTCCGGTGACAGCAGCCCGAACGTGAGGAGCACGGCCTTGCCGTCCACCCCGAGCCGGTCCTTGCTGGCGCTCGCGGACGGCACGCTCGGGATGCCGTGGGGGATCAGGTCGATCTTGCGGTCCGGAACGCCGTACGTGTCCCGCAGGAGCGCCGATCCCTGCGCGCTCATCACCACCAGGCGCTCCGAGAGTCGCGTGAGGTCGTCCATCACGCGGCGCTGGTGGGGATCGGGAGTGGCCAGGATGGTGTGCAGCGTCGTCACGACGGGCATGCGCAGGTCGTGCAGCAGGGCGAGGACGTGCGCGCCGGCCTTGCCGCCGAAGATGCCGTACTCGTGCTGCACCGAGACGACGTCGACGGTGTTGACATTGAGGAAGTCGGCCGCTCGGTGGTACGCGGCGACCTCGTTCTCGGCGATCTCGAAGCGCACGCGCGGCGGGTACGGATACCGGGTGCCCCCGTCGTTCATCGCCAGCACGAAGCAGTCGAGGGCCGGCCGTTCAGCCACGATGGCGTCGCTCAAGTCGGCCGTGAACGTGGCGATCCCGCACTGGCGCGGCAGGTAGTTGCCGAGCATCGCGAGGCGGCGCACGCCGTCCGCGCTCACCTCGGGCGACCCGCGATCTGCGGCAGCGCTGAGGAGCTGGAAGGTCGGAGCGGGTACCGCACTCGTCTCCCGCGGAGCTCGCGGCGCACGCGATCACCGAACCCCCGCCAGGGGACGAGCAAGCTGGGGTTACAACTCACTAGGGCAACCAACATCCTGCAAGTATACAACTGGCGCACCGCGTTCCTTGTGTCCGGTTCTTCCGCTCCCTGCCGGGTCTCCCGCTTCATCCCCCTTTCTTCACCGGTGGATCTCCACCACGTCCCCCTCCACGAGGACGTGCGCCTCGCCCACCGACTGGCCGGCGAACGCGCTCCGCCCCCAGAGCTTGGCGTACTTCATCGTCGCGGCCACGTCGTTGTGGATGGTGCGGGCCAGGTCGGCCACCGTGGACCCCAGCGGAAGCGTGTACGGCCGCGCGCGGTCGGGTTCCTTGCCGGGCTCCTTGGTGTAGACACGCATCACGCGGAGCGCCGCGAACGTGCGCCGTCCCAACTCGTCGAACCCGCGGCGCGTCACATTCGACACCGGCACGATGGGCCACGGCACCTCGAGCAGCTGGCGCAGGGCCTCGAGGTCCCCGTCCGCTCCGGCGCGGTCCATCCCGGTCACCACGAGCAGGGCCGGCGTGACCGACCAGCCGGGACGCGACGGCGGGGGCAGGTCGCCGCCCGCGGGGCACGGCTCGATCCCGCGCGTGCCGAGCAGCGCGAGCCCCGCGTCGAGGCCGTCGAGCGCGTCGGTCACGGAGACCACGAGCCAGAGGAGATCCGCCGCGCGGACGAGATCGTACACCCATGGTTCCACGTGCTCGCGGCACAACGGCGGCAGATCCACCAGCTGAAACGCGATGTCCTCGTAGGGCATCATCCCGGGCGTCGCGTCGTGGGTGGTGAGCGGGTAGGGGGCGACCTCGGGGGCCGCATGAGTGAGGGCCGCCACGAGACTCGACTTGCCGGCGTTAGGGCATCCGACCAGCGCCACCTGGCCCGCGCCCTCGCGCGGAATCCGGTGGCCGTGTCCCTTGGCGGGGCCGTGATGCGGCTCGCGGCGCAGCCTGGAGAGCCGCGCGCGCAAGTCGGCGTGGAGCTTGTCCGTTCCCTTGTGCTTGGGGAGCACGCGCAGCATGTCCTCGAGCGCGGCGACCTTCTCCTGCGTGGTCACCGCCTCGCGGAATCGCGCCTCGGCCTGCCGGTACGCGGGCGTGAGGTTGGCCGGCATCGCGCGGACCTCCCCCGGAAACGTGCACCCGTACGGTCCATCACAAGCATGTGTGTGCGCACGGGAGGGATCAAGGTGCCTGTCCCGCAGCCGTCCTTCCGGACGGACCACCGCAGGCGCTCGGCGCACCTCCGGCGCGGCCTTGAAAGGCGACGCCGGAGTAGCGTTGGTTGCGGGAACCTGACGAGCATCCCGTCCATCCCGTTCATCCCGCCTATCCCGCTCATCCCGCCTATCGCCCCCCGGACGTCTAACGCCCCCCGCCGACGCCGGTCTAACGCCCCCGCCGACGCCGGTCTAACGCCCCGCGCGCACCATGGCCGGGTGACGCAGCGAGTACTCAAACCGTCACGGGAGGAGGCAACCATGTCCGTCGTCGCGACGAGGCGGAGCGCTAGGGACCCCCGGCTCTGGCTGTGGGGGGTCGGAACACTCGTACTGCCGTTGCTGGTGCTGACGGGTTTTGGGCGCGGCATGGATCAGGTCAGCCGGTCCAATCCGGAGACCGTGAACGTGGTGATCCACTCAGATCGCCTCGAGATGCCCGGCTCAATGACGGCCGGCGACATCGTGTTCGAGGTGACCAACAGCGACAGCGTCACGCATGGGCTGGCGGTGCGCAAGGAGGGCACCGACGCACCCATCGCGCAGATGGAGACGCCGGTCCGGCCGGATTCCACGGGTCGGGTGGAGGTCACGCTCGAGGCCGGCCAATACCAGGTCTACTGCCCGAACGGGGTGGACCGGGGGCTGATCCGGCAGGTGGAGGTCACGGCGGCCGGGTCGAAACCCGGGTACTGAGCCGGACGCGGAGGCCGGCGGTGCCCGTTCCGCAGCAGCCGGTGGCGTACCGGGCTGCGGGCGGGCACCCGCTCGCCGTCCCCTCAGATGCACACGGGAGGCAAGCGCATGAAACTCGCTCGAGTGATCGTGATGACCCTCACCACCGGAGCGCTCCGCGCGTGTGGCGATGCGACCGGGCGCTTACTCTCGTGACTGGGGAACCCCGGGCAGCGCCGTAGCGGGGGCGGTGAACGTGATCGGCGCCGGGAGGAGGAGGCGGCCATGATATCAGTCGCACTCATCGAGGACAATCGCCTGGTGCGGGAAGGGATCG
>DAINBS010000182.1:0-3168 GCA_036732805.1 Gemmatimonadales bacterium
AGCCGGACCATCGAGGTGTTGCCGATCGCGCTGAGAATGTCCACGTGGATCGTTCCCGTGCTGGCGGGTTTCCTTGAGTTACGCGGTCCAGCGTCGTGCGCGCCCGGCGGAGAGCCTACGGAAGCTGCGGACTCGCCGCCTCGCCGCGCGGATCCAGGTCCCGTTGAAAGCGCACCGCAACGGTTACGCGGCCGGGGCCGCTGGACGAGACCTCGTAGACGCTCAGTCGGTCGGGGAGATGCTCCAGCAGCACGACCGTGGCGGGCTGTCCGGCACCGCTGAGGCCCACACGCATCGTCAGGGTCCCAAGTTGCAGGCGCTGAGCATACGCATAGGTGCGCGTCCCGTCCGGTGCCTCGATGTAGACCTGCCAGGGCTGTCCGTCGTCCCAGGCGGGCTGGCCGCGGTACATCTCGACGCGCGCCGTGAGGACGACGCGCTCGGGCTGACCGTCGCCGGTGAGATCCGCCTCGGCGCTCTGCTGGTAGTTCCAGCCCGCTTCTCCGGCGACCGCGGGTGGAATGGCCGAGTCGACCAGTTGGACGGTTGGCGAGGGCTGAGCGTCGGTGGCGGCGCCCTGTCCGCCAGCGCCGGTGTCTGGCGGAGGGGCGTCGCCAACACAGGCACAGATTACGAAAGTGGTTCCCACCAGACGACGCCACGACGGCATCATGGCCTTACTCCACGGTCGAAGGTGTCTGCTCAGGAGCGTCCCAAAAGGGGCGCCTCCGTGCTGTTCAGCTGTCGCCCTCCGCAAGCCGTCCCCGGTTCGTCGCGATCGTCGGCTTGACGCCATCCGGAGCCGAGAGCGCTTCGCGATCCACCGCGGCCACTCGGCGTCGAGCGAGATCCCAGTCCACCTGCGGCGCGACCTCCTCATCCGCCAGCGTGAGCGATTCCTCGGCTCGGGCGATCACAGCCTCCCCGTTTGGCACGGCCCTTCCAAGGGCGATCTCTGCCCTGCGGCACGCCCGCTCGGCAGCCGCGCTGGTCAACGCCAGGCCGAGCCGGTGAAGGCGGGCATGCGTGCCCTCGTGGACGATGGACGCGGCGATCTGCGCGTCGGAGAAGTCCGCGCTGGCCAGGAACGTCAACTCGACGAGGCAGGTGCGCTGCGCCGGAAGGTAGGCGCCGCGACAGGCGTACCGCTGAACCACGAAACCGGAGACATCCCGCTTCAGCAGGCGGTACCGGCGAGGCTGGTACGTGCGGATCAGGTCGAGCACCGCGTCGAGCCGCCGCAGCACCGCATCGGTCTCGATGTCCGGGCGGGTGTTCAGCACGACGACCGGCATCCCGTGCACGGCCGTCTCCGTCGTGCGACACTGCGTGGTCATGGCGCCAATCTAGTGCCGTTCCAACTTGTTGGCGCTAGCGTTCTTGCTTGGGCAAACCGTAGGCGGAACAAGTTGGAACGGCACTAGCTGCGCGGTCCCCGGCGAGTGCGGCCTTGGCCTGTTTCCGTACCCGATCGCGCACCAGACCGGACCAACCCAGCAGCCCGCCGACCGGCCCCAGGGCTTGACGGGACCAACGCCAGAACGGGAACCGGTCGATGTGTCGGATGATGGTCCCCTCGCGGAACGCGAACTCGGCGCTGATGCGATTGTGAACGGGCCGCCCGGTCGCCGTGAACGTGTACGACGCCTCCCACTGCGCCGTCCCCGCGTGGTCGTTCGCCTCGACGCTGTTGAATTGAATCGTCAGGTCCTTGCCACGCCGGCACAGCATCTCCCACATGCGTGCCACGTCGCGTCCCCGCAGGTCCGGGAAGACCGGATCCGAGAAGTGGATCTCGGGGTGGTAGCACGCGGCCATGCCGGCGGCGTCGCGGCGCTGGAAGGCGGTGTAGAACCTGGTGATCACCTCGGCGTGCGGATGCATGACCGTGGCCTTCGGCGGACCGAAGGGCGCGCTCATACGTCGAGCCGTTGTTCGTAGGGCACAATCTCCCCGTGTTCGAGGTAGCGACGCAGCACCCGCAAGTACATCGCCCAGCAGTAGCATGAAATACGATAGTGCCCGGTTTCGCGCGGCCAGCCGGCGTGGTAGAAGCGAACCTGCGTGGTCCCATCGCCCGCGGCCAGCTGGAAACCCACCTTCGTTCCGATCCACTCAGCGTCCGCCTGGACGAACTCGAGCTCAAACGCACGGTCCGGCTCGCAGCGCGTCACTCGCGCGCGCCAGTCGTAGCCGGGGTCGAACCGGAGCTCATACTCGGCCCCGATGCGTGGCGTCCCGGCGGAGCGGGTCGTCCACCACTGATCGAACCCGGCCGGCGTGCTCATCGCGGCAAAGACGCGCGATGGCGTCGTTCTGATCGGAAAGTCGTGGAAGATGTCGGGCATCAGCGGGACGCGGGACTCGAGGCGACCGTCAGCTTCATCACGCGGGCCACTCGTCGCGCAGCAGAGGCGCCTTCGTGTACCGGGTGGGGACGGACGTGACGGGTTCCTCCAGCCTGGTGTCGGCCCGCCGCCGGCCCACCACGCGAACGTAGCCGAGGTAGCGCCCATGATCGGCTTCCACGGCCAGCAGCTCCGTGCGGTTGTCCGGGCAGATCACCCGTTGCCAGTCCAGCCACCGCTGCCACCCGTCCGGCATGGTGTCCGCACGCTCGACGGTCACCATACCGGTCTTCTCCCAGTGGCGTCGCCACCACTCCGGTGAGTGCAGGCACCACAGGCTCGGGTCCCACCATGCCTCCATGTGATCGGGCACCGGACCCGCGATCTCCTGCATCAGCCCCGCCCCCGCGATTCCCAGGGCGCCGCCCGGCTTCACGAAGCGCGCGAGGTAGTTCAGGTACAGGTCGTCGGTGCCGTAGTACGGGAAGGAGTCGATGCTCACCACGGCATCGAAGAACTCCGCCGCGAACGGCAGCGACCGGGCGTCGGTGTGGATCGGAAACACGCCGTCCCCGACACCGGCGTCCACGATCCGCCGGAGGTTGTCCGAGGCGCCGAACCACAGGTCGGTAGCCCACACCTGCACCCCGAACTCGCGGCTCAGGAAGACCGACGAGCAGGCCTGGCCGCACCCCAGGTCCAGCACGCGCATGCCGGGCCGCAGGTCCAGCGCCTCGGCCAGCCACTCGGTGAGCCACAGGGAGTTGGCGCCGCCGCTCACGCCGGCGATGATCCACTCCGGGTGGTAGCGCGACGCGCG
>DAINBS010000182.1:3268-6707 GCA_036732805.1 Gemmatimonadales bacterium
TGGCGCCGCCGCTCACGCCGGCGATGATCCACTCCGGGTGGTAGCGCGACGCGCGGGGGAACAGGTCCGAGCGGAAGCGATCGTCTGGAGTCATGGTCTACCGATGAATGGGGCCGACCGTTGCGTGTCGCCGAGGTCATCGCCACGGAACCTGCAAGGCGACTGGGCGGTCCGCCAGTGCCGATCCAACTTGTCCGGTCTAGTGTTCACCCTGGGCGAATCCATAGGTGGAACAAGTTGGACCGGCACTGGGTGTCGCAACGACGTTACGCGTCACGGCCGCCGCCGCATTGACAGCGTGCGGATGCGGTGTATACTGCGCGACTAGACCATTCGGTCTAATTCAGAGTCTTGGCCGATGCACGGGAGGCACGACCATGCGAGTTGCGAAAGAGCACGTGGATGTCCGGATGGAACTTCCGGGTGTGGTGATCCGCCAGCGAAAGGACTTTGGCGACGTGAGCGGATTCGACAAGATCAGCGGCGAGTACTTCACGCTCGCGGCGGGGGTCGATACCACGCCGCTGTTCGCGGGATTGGAGGGTGACCTCTGTCAGTGCCCGCACTGGGGCTTCGTTTTGCGCGGCGAGCTCACGACGACTGACGCAGGAGGCGCGCAGGAGACCGTGACGGCGAACGACCTGTTCTACTGGCCGCCCGGGCACAACGTCAAGGTCAACGCCGACGCGGAGATCGTCATGTTCAGCCCCCAGCGTGAGCACAGTCAGGTCATCGACCACATGATCGAGAAGGTCAAGAGTTGACGCTCCGGAGGGTCGCGAGGCCGGTCGCCTCCTGGCATCTGGTACTCGGCCGAATGCCGTGACGCACTCAACCAAGCAGCGTCTGCTCGATGTCGGGCTCGCCATGCTGCTGGAGCATGGCTACCACGGTCTGGGCATCCAGGCCCTGCTCGAGGCCGCGCGTACCCCCAAGGGTTCGTTCTACCATCACTTCAAGGACAAAGAGGACTTCGCGATCCAGGTCATCGACCAGTACATGCGGGACGTGCATGCGGGCCTCGACGATTGCCTCGGAGACGAGAGCCGGCCCCCGCTCGAGCGCGTGCGCCGGTTCTTCGAGCTGACCCGGGAGAGCTACAAGAGGGAGGGGTACCTGGGCTGCCTGCTGGGCGGGCTCGGGCAGGAGCTGTCGGGGGCGAACGAGGTGTTCCGGCACAAGATCGAGAAGTGCTTTTCCGAGATCGCGGAGCGGACCGCCGTGTGCCTGGAAGAGGCGCGGCGGCGCGGCGACATCCCCGCCGAGTCCGACACGCGCCGCATGGCAAGCCTGCTGGTGGACTGCTGGGAGGGAGCAGCCCTGCGAAGCCGGTTGCGGGGGAGTGCCATGCCGCTCACGGCGATGCTCGACTTCTTCTTCCAGTCGGCAGTCGGGCGCTGAGCTGCTCCCTCACCGTGACCGGTGGCCCCGCCGGCGCATGGTGACTGCGGCAGCAGGAGCCAGGCTGACTGCCGGGTGGTCATGTCCGAAGCTGTATATTGTCCCGCGCCCTTCCGCGGAGTCCGCGCATGGCCTGGATCGTTCTCCTCGCGGCCATCATCGCCGTCTGGGGCGTGATGACCTTCAACCGGCTCACGCGGCTGCGTCAGCTGGGCAACAACGCGTGGTCCGACATTGACGTCCAGCTCAAGCGGCGGCACGACCTGATCCCGTCGGTGGTGTCCGTGGTGAAGGGGCATGCGGGGTACGAGCGCACCACGCTGGAGGCGCTCGTGGCCGCCCGGAACCGCGCCCTCGAGGCCCCGGGACCCGCCGCCCGGTTCGAGCGGGAGAACCCACTCGGGTCGCAGCTGCGCCAGATCTTCGCCGTGGCCGAGGCCTATCCGGACCTCAAGGCCGCCGCGAGCTTTGCCGCGCTCCAGAAGACGCTGGTGGACGTCGAGGACCATCTCCAGAACGCGCGCCGGTACTACAACGCGGTGGTCCGCGATTTCAACGTGGCCATCGCGCAGGTCCCCACCAACTTGATCGCCGGGGCCCTCGGGTTCCGGCCACGCGAGTTCTTCGGCCTGGACGACGAGGCCGAGCGCGCGGTCCCCACCGTGGAGACGGGCGCATGAGCCGCCTGGTCCTGCTGCTCGCGCTGTTCGCCGTCGCCCGGCCGGCGGCCGCGCAGCGTTCGCTCGTCATCGAGCGGTTCGACGCGGTGATCCGGGTGGAGTCCGACGGCACCATCGACGTGACCGAGACCATCACGGCGCGGTTCTCGGGCTCGTGGAACGGGATCTACCGCAGCATCCCGGTCAAGTACCGCACGGCGCAGGGGTTCAACTGGACTCTGGGGCTCGACGTGCTTGACGCCACGGACAGCGACGGTCAGTCCCTGCGCCTGGAGTCGGGCCGGGAGCGGCACTACGTCAAGCTCCGCATATGGGTGCCGGGTGCCAACGACGCGACGCGGACCGTGGTGCTGCGCTACCGCGCGACCAATGCGCTCAGGTTCTTCGACGAGCACGACGAGCTGTACTGGAACGTGACCGGGGACGAATGGGAGGTGCCGATCGAGGCGGCCACGGCGCGGATCGAGCTGCCGCCGAACGCCACCGGCGTGCGGGCCATCGCGTTCAACGGCGCGTACGGCTCGACGGCGCAGGACGCCTCGGTCGTGATCGAGGGCACGGCCGTGAGCATCGCCATGCCGCACGCGCTGTCGTTCTACGAGGGGCTCACGGCGGTGGTGGGATGGGACAAGGGGATCGTGCCGGAACCGACGGCCGCGGCGCGCACCGTTGGCGCGGTGAGCAGCAACTGGCCGCTGCTGATTCCGGTGCCGGTGCTCCTCGGCGCCTTCCTGATGTGGCGGCGGCGCGGGAAGGACCCCAGGCGGCTGCCGGTCACCGTGCGGTACGAGCCGCCGGCGGGCCTCACGCCGGGTGAGGCGGGCACGCTGATCGACAACCAGCCGGACATGCGGGACATCACGGCGACACTGGTGGACCTCGCGGTGCGCGGGCACC
Source organism: Gemmatimonadales bacterium (assembly GCA_036732805.1). Taxonomy (GTDB): domain Bacteria; phylum Gemmatimonadota; class Gemmatimonadetes; order Gemmatimonadales; family GWC2-71-9; genus JAOTWJ01. The sequence goes on from DAINBS010000182.1 coordinate 6,247, forward strand.
TCCGGTTCGAGGAGCGCGAACAGAGCAAGCTGTTCGGGCTCATCAAGGAGGAGGAGTACGTGCTGCACCGGCTCGACCCGCCCGCCGATGCCGGCGCGCTCGCGCCGCACGAGCTGCGCCTGCTGGACGGGGTCTTCTCGGGGCGGGGCACCACCGTGAAGCTGTCCGAACTGGAGGACGAGTTCTACAGCAAGCTCCCGGACATCCGCACGGCCATCTTCGATCGGCTGCTGGAGCGCGGCCTCTACCACGCGCGGCCGGACAAGGTCCGCCAGCGGTGGGTCGTGACGGGCGTGCTGCTCGGATTCCTGGTGGCCGGGGCCGGCGTGGCGCTGGGAGCCAGGATGCTGCTCACGCCCGTCCCATTTGTGGCGGCGGCCGTGCTCGTGGCGATGATCGTGATCGGGTTCGGGGTCGTCATGCCCGCCCGCAGCGTGGCGGGGGCGCGGGCCCTCGAGGCG
>DAINBS010000183.1:0-2240 GCA_036732805.1 Gemmatimonadales bacterium
GGGCCGCGTTGTGGGACTCGCGCGCGGCACCGCGCGCATCGTGGCCGAGTTGCTAACGGGCCCGGCCGACACGGTCGGACTGCCTGTCACGCTTCCGCCGGCAAGCATCGCGGCGGATTCGGGCTCCGGGCAGGCGGGACCCGCGGGGGGCTCCCTGCCCAGCCGGCTCGTGGCCCGCGTGCTGGCGAGCGACGGCATTGGGGTGTCGGATCAGTGGGTCAGATTCGCGGTCACCCTGGGCGGTGGGAGCGTGTCGGCGGATTCCGTGCTGACCGACGGCGCGGGCCGCGCGGGGGTGACGTGGACCCTCGGCAATCTCGTTGGAAGCCAGAGTGTCACCGCCACGACTCCGGCCCTGGCAGGCGCATCCGCAGTGTTCACAGCCACCTCGCAGGCCACGGGTCCCGGCGCGGTCACGATCGTCGCCGGGAACAGCCAGAGCGCGCTGGTGGGGACGGCTGTCGCCACCGCGCCGAGTGTGCGCGTGACGGACACCCAGGCCAATCCGGTGCCCGGCGTGCAGGTCGTCTTCGCCGTGACGCAGGGTGGTGGCGCCGTCACGGGGGCGACGGACACGACCGACGCGGCCGGACTCGCGGCGGTCGGCAGCTGGACCCTCGGCCCTGCCGCGGGGCTCAACGCCCTCACGGCGACGGTGACTGGCCTCACCCCGGTCCAGTTCCTGGCGCTCGGGACGGGAGCCGGCGGCGTCACCCAGATGACGCTCAGCGAGGGGAACGGCCAGACGGTCCTGGCGCAGACGGCGGTACCTGTCGCGCCGGCCGTGCTGGTGCGCGACACGAGCGGTACACCCATCAGCGGCGTCACCGTGACGTTCGCCGTCACCCAGGGGGGCGGCTCGGTGACCGGCGGGTCGGCCGTGAGCAATGCGTCCGGCATTGCGACCGTGGGTAGCTGGACCCTCGGTGCGCCGGGCCTCAACACGCTCACGGCGAGTCTCACCGGGCTTCCGGACGTGGTGTTCCAGGCAACCGGCACCGTGGGTCCGGCGGATACGGTGATCATCGTGTCGGGCAACGCGCAGACGGACACGGCGGGGACGGCCCTGGCGCTCCCCTTGGTGGTGGAAGTGCGCGATTCCGCAGGTAACCCGGTCGCCGACGCGGCCGTCACCTGGGCCACGCTCGACGGGAGCCTGACGCCCGCCACGAGCTCGACGGACGCCGCCGGACGCACGCAGGCCACGTGGACGCTCGGAATCAACCGGATCAGCCAGACCGCGACCGCGACGGTGAGCGGCGTCACGCCGGCCGTGTTCACGGCCACGGCGACGTTCGTCAATCCGACCATCCTGCTGGCCCTCGCGGGCACCGACCGCATCCGGCTGAGCGACAGCGCGCTCCTCACGGTGACGCTCACCGCGCCGGCGGGAGTGAACGGGGCGGTCATCAACTTCTCCGCGGACAACCGGTCCATCGTGGGGCTCGACACGACCGACCTGTTCATTGCCGAGGCCGGGACGACGACCCAGCAGTGGCTGTACGGCTTGTCCTCGGGTTCGACGACCGTGCGCGCCACGGCATCCGGGTACGCGGCCGGGGCCGTGACCGTGCTGGTGACCGTACAGGTGCTCAGCATGCCGACGGTGCTCAACGTGCCGTTCGGCGGCACGGCCTCCCTGCCCCTCCAGATCTCGACGCCCGCTCCGGCGGGTGGCGTCACCGTGACGCTGGTGAGTGACAACCCCGCGGCGGTCGGCGTGCTCACGCCCACCGTCACGATTGCGCAGGGACAGCAGACGGCCAACGCCATCGTCTCGGGCGTCGCTCCCGGCACCGCCACGATCACCGGATCCACCGTCGATTTCGGCATCGACCAGACGGCGGCGGCGACCCGGGCGAACCTCAACATCATCGAGGGTTCGTCGACCTTCCCGTCCACGTTCGTGGACACGCTCACCGTGCGGCTCGAGAGCAGCGGCAGCCCCGTGGCCGCGCCGGGCGCCGGCGTGAGCGTCACGTTCACGCCCCGCAACCTGGACTGCGTGGCGGCCACGTCACCGGTCACCATTCCGGCCGGGCTGGTGAGTGCCACGGTCATCGCGTCGTACGCCGGAATCGCGACGACGCCGTGCAGCACCTACCTCGTGGCGACGGCGACGGGCATCGACCCGGACTCGTTGTATGTCACCGTCAACCCGCCACCGGGGATCACGGCCCCCACGTACACGGTGGGCTCCGGGCTGCAGCTCAGCGGCAACGGCTACGGCTATCTGGGCG
>DAINBS010000183.1:2340-6671 GCA_036732805.1 Gemmatimonadales bacterium
GCCCAACTACCCGTATCTCAATGATCAGCAGCCCATCCGGCCCGGCGGCCAGCCGCTCACGCTGACATTGGTCAACGACACGCTCGGCGTCGGGAATTTGGTCACGACGGCGGGAACGGGCGACACGGTGACGGTCCAGATCCCGATCGGCGCGTCGAATTCCCCCACCTCGGTGGCCGCGGGCGGCGTGGCCTACAATCCGGACAACCCCGGCACGACCACGATCACGGGCAGTATTCCGGGTCTGCTCCAGCGCCGGTACTACAACCGCACGATCGCGGTGACCGCCCCGAGCATCACGGCGCCGGCCTACACGGTGGGCTCCGGGCTGCAGCTCAGCGGCAACGGCTACGGCTATCTGGGCGCCTCGAACCATGGCGGCGTGAACGTCGTGGTCAAGTCGAGTGACCCGACCCGGCTGCTGATCGCGCCCAACCAGGCGACGGTTGGTACGGACTCGCTGGTGATCCCGGTGGCGAACGGGCAGGCGTACTTCTACTACAACCTCCAGGCGCTCGAGGGCGTGACGGACACCACCGGCGTGCAGGTGCAGGTGACCTATACCGCCCCCGGCTTCAACCCGGCCGCGCAGACGCACACGATCCGGCCGGCGGCGTTCGACCTGTATCCGATCCCGGCCAACACCACGACGCTGTCGGACAGCACGGCGTTCTACGCCTATATCGGCTATTCGCTGCCCAACTACCCGTATCTCAATGATCAGCAGCCCATCCGGCCCGGCGGCCAGCCGGTCACGGTGACCATTGTCAATGGCACCCCTGGCGTCGGGCGACTCATCACGACCGCGGAGATCAGCGATACGGTGACGGTTCAGATCCCCATCGGCGCGTCCAACTCACCCACGACCGTGGCGAATGGGGGCGTGGCCTTCGACCCGCTCACAGCGGGCACGACCACGATCACGGGGAGCATCCCCGGCTTCGTCGAGCGCCGGTACTACAACCGCACGGTCACCGTCAGCGCGCCAAGCATCACCATGTACGAAGTGACCATGGGAAGCGGCCTCCAGAAGAGCACATACGGCTACCTGAGCGCCTCCAACCACGGCGGCGTGAACGTGGTGATCCGGAGCAGCGCGCCGGGGGTGGCCCGGGTCGCGCCGGACGCGAATACGCCGGGCACCGACTCCGTAGTGGTCTTCGTACAGGACGGGCAGTCGTACTTCTACTATTACGTTCAGGGCATGGAAGGTCAGACTGGCACCGTCACGACCACGGCCCGCGCGACCGGATTCACCGACGGGACGACTCCCCTCAACGTGGTGACCCCCGCCGTGCACATCGCCAACCTCGGTGGCTCCTACAGCCTGAGTCAGGCGCCGGACAGCGTCCAGTTCTACACCCAGGTTGGAATACCGTACGCGGACAACCAGTACCTGTACGAGGCGCAGTCGGTGCGGGCCGGCGGCACGCCGCTCACGGTGACACTCACGTCGAGCCAGCCGACCGTGGCCGACCTGGTCACGCAGACTCAGAGCGGCAGTAGCGTCACGGTGCAGATCCCCGTGGGGTTGTACTACTCACCGACCACGGTCGCGACCGGTGGAGCGGCACTGAGGAAGGCGAGCCAGGGCACCACGGTGGTGACGAGCGCCATCCCGGGGTTCATCACCACGACCGTCCAGGGGATCGTCAGCGTGACCATCACCCCGTAGCCCGGCGGCGAAACCGGCCGGACGGGGGCACGCCTTCACTTGGCGTGCCCCTCGTTCATGAAGGGCTTCATGAATCGGGACCGGGAGGCCCGGAGTTGCGAATACGGCCAACCCCCCTTATGGATTAAGACGGTCCAAGGCGCACTCGTTGCCCCAGCAAGCGGCGGGTGCGCCGCCAGCTATGCATGCCGGGTCTCGCAACGTCCTGTCGCCCGACAGGCGTGGCGCGAGACCTCATACACGGAGGAGAGCACGTGAGCAAGTGGACGAAGTTCGGAGCAGTGGCCGTCGCCGTCGCCATGGCGGCGGGGTGCGGTGACGACAACGGCACCACGCAGGATCTCACCACCTCGGAGAAGCAGGCATTGGTGGAGGCCCTCTCCACAACCGAGTTCGGCGGCCTCGCGGCCTTCGTGGTGGACGTGGTGGGCGAGGTCGGCACCCTCGATGCCGCAACCGTCAACTCGGCGCTGACGCAGGCGCTCGACGGGGCGCTCAGCCTGTCGTCCGTCGGCAGCCAGAGCCCTGACTATGAGGGCGCGGTGGGCATCGCCATCCAGTTCGACTACAACGTGGGGGGCGAGATCTTCGAGGGCTGGTTCTACGGCGTGTTCGGCTGGAACGACATCAACGCGTCGGCCGGCTCGGTCGGCGAGTGGCTGCTCATCGGCGGGGCCGGCGATGTGGGCACCCTGCCCTCCTCGACCTCCGGCACGGTCGCAGACGGTGATGTCTTCATGTATTACTCCTCGGCCGAGGTCCCCTACTACGCCACCGCCGGTGAAGCGTCGGTCAGCAGCTCCAACTTCAGCGGCAGCACCGACTGCAGCACGAGCCAGCAGGGCCTCACCGTGGACTGCTCGTACGCCGCGGGCCGGATGAACGGCGACTTCTCGTTCGATGCCGAAACGCTCGACGGCCAGACGACCTACACGCAGACCCCGATCGTCTTCTCGAACCTCCCCGCCGTGCGGATGACCCTCACCGTCACGGACTGACAAGCCCGTCGTCGGTACGACAACGGCAACGCCGCAGGGCTGCGTCCCTGCGGCGTTTTGCTTTTCCCCCCTCACGGCTTCTGTCCCGCCGCCCCGGTCGCGGGCAAAGGGGGTCCGGCCGGTCAGACTGCTTCCAGCGCCTGGCCAAGGTCGGCAATCAGATCCTCGAAGTGCTCCACGCCCACCGAGAGCCGCACCATCCCCGGGGTGATCCCCATCCGCAGCTGGTCCTCCGGGGGCACGTCGGAGTGGGTCATGCTGCCCGGATGCTCCGCGAGCGACTCCGTGCCCCCCAGGCTCACGGCGAGCTTGATGAGCTTGAGCGCGTTCAGGAACCGGAACGCGCCCGCCTCCCCGCCCTCCACGTCGAACGCGATGAGCGAGCCCGGGCCGCCGCACTGCCTGCGGTAGATCGGATACTGCGGGTCGCCCTCCCGGATCAGGCCGAGGTAGAACACCTGCCGGACCCTCGCGTGATCGTTCAGGAACTCCGCGCAATAGCGCGCATTCTTCATCATGGCGGTCATGCGCATCTTGAGCGTCTCGAGGCTCCGCATGAGGAGCCAGCCCGTCCACGCGTCGGCCATGGTGCCCATGAAGGTCCGCAGGGCGCGCACCGGGTGCATCGCCTCGTCCGTTCCGAGCACCGCCCCCGCCACGAGGTCGCTGTGCCCGCCGATGAACTTCGTGGCCGAGTAGATCACGAGGTCGGCGCCATGCCGGAGCGGGTGCTGCCAGAGCGGCCCCAGGAACGTGTTGTCCACCATGAGCCGGGGGCGGGCTCCATTCGCCTCGAGGGTCTTCGCGAACGCCGCCAGATCGGCGATGTCCACCATCGCGTTGGTGGGGTTCGCCGGCGTCTCGATGTACACCACCGGAACGCGCCGCGTACCCACCCGCGCCCGGATGTCCGCCGCGAGGTCCGCGATGGGCCGGCCCGCCGGGAACCCGACCGCGGTGATGCCGAACTCGGGCAGCACCGAGAGGATGAAGTGCTCCGTCCCCCCATAGAGCGGCTCGGAGAACACGATGGCGTCGCCGGGCCGGAGGTATGCCATCAGCGCCGTGCTGATGGCTGCCATGCCGCTGGCGAACACCGCGCCGGCCTCCGCGCCGTCCCACAGCCCCAGGCGGTCTTCCAGGATCTCGAGGTCGGGGTTGTTGAGGCGGCTGTAGATGAGCCCGGATTCCTCGCCGGGCCTCGCTTCACGCAACCCGTACGCGAGCTGGAAATACGCTTTTCCGGCCTCGGCGTTCGGGAAGACGAACGTGGACGTCTGGAAGATCGGGCACTTGGCGGCGCCCTCCGAGAGCATCGGATCGTAGCCGTAGCCCATCATGAGGCTCTCGGGCCGCAGCTCGTGATCGCCGACCGAATGTTCCTTGTATCTTGCCTTCGGCACGTGACGGCTCCCGTGTGCGGAATCGCTGGGAGTCTGCGTCGGCGTGCGACACGTGGTCAAGGACACCTGCGATTCTGAAGGACTCTTCACGCCGACTATGACACTCGGATTCCTGGACACTCCACTCGCGCTCTGGCCCCCCGTGGCGCTCGCGTTCCTCGGCGGACTCGGGACGTGGGCGCTGACCGCACTCGGCACGCTGCCGGTGCTGTTCATGCGGAGCGTGCCCCGGCGCCTCATGGATCTCATGATGGG
>DAINBS010000184.1:0-4881 GCA_036732805.1 Gemmatimonadales bacterium
CGTGGTCACGCGGCTCGCGGACACCGCCGTGGTGAAGGACACGACGGTCGCCATCGACCCGACCACGGGCGAAGCGACCGCCGACATCAGAGTCCAGCTGTCCAGTGCTTCGGAGCTGTTCGGCGTCATGCTCCAAGCCATCCGGGGCAGCGACGGCGCCGTGCTGTTCGAGGGCGCGCAGACCGTATCGGTCACGACGACGTCGGGCGCCACGCCGGTCGAAATCCCGGTGAGCTACACCGGCCCCATCGGGGCCTTCATGAACCTGGAGCCGGCCGACACGGCCGTGGCGCCGGGAACGTCGTTCACGTACCGCGCCGTCGTGTACGACACGCTCGAGGCGGAAACGCCCGTTCCCGTCACGTTCGGCCTCGTGACGCCGGCGGACAGCACGATCCTGACCGTCCAGCGACACTCCGGCGTTGCCGCCGCGGTTGCCGGCTCGTCGGGGACCGTGGATGTCGTCGCGCGAACACCGGACGGCCTTGCCGACACGGCGCGCGTCACGGTGGGCCAGGTCGCGTTCAGCGTGTCCGGCACCATCCTGGTGGGCACGACCCCGCTGGCGGGCGTGAGCGTGGCGGCCACGGGCGGCCACACCCAGACGGTCACGACGGGCGCCAACGGCGGCTACGTCCTCACGAACGTGGCGCTCAATGCGGCGAACATCGTGATCACGCCCACGCTGGCCGGGTACAGCTTCACGCCGGCGAGCCGCACCGTGGCGGGCCCGGTCACGGCGGACGTCACGGGGCAGGCCTTCGCGGCGGCAGCGGGGCTGCGCGTGACGCCGGGGTACGAGACCACGGGCGCCGGAACGTCGTTCACCGTGACCGCGGCTTTCCTCGACGCGGACGGTGCGGCCATCGGTCCCGCCACCGTGGCCTGGGTGTCGCGCTCACCCTCGGTGGCCGGCGTGAGCGCCGCCGGACTCGTGAACGCGCTCGCCGCGGGCACCGCGGTCATCGTCGGGACCAGCGGGACGCTCGCCGACTCGATGCTCGTGCGCGTGCCCACGCCCGGCAGTGTTCCGGTCTCGGCCATCGCCGACGACGCCGCGTTCCGCCGGGTCCGGGTGGGTGATACCGTCACGGTGGACGTCCGCGTCAACATGTTCTTCACGAACGGGGAGCTGCTCGGCAGCTACAACGCCCAGCTCACGTGGGACCCGGCCGTGCTGCGCTACGTGAGCGTACTCAACGGGAACTTCGGGGCTCCCACCATCAACGACACCCAGACCGGGCAGGGCTCGCTCCGGTTCAGCGCCGCGAACGCGGCGGGCGTGGCGGGATCGGTCACGGTGGCTCGCGTGCGGTTCGTTGCCCAGGCCGTGGGCGGCGCCGCGCCGGCGCTCACGATCACGGAGCTGTCGGCCGCGCAGACCTTCACGAATCTGTTGTCCAGCGTCATCGTGACGAACGGCAGCGTCACGGTGCGTCCGTAGGCGGGGAGGAAATGGCCATGCGTTCGGTTTCGTTGCTGTTGCTCGGTGTGCTGGCGCTCGCGGGGTGCGAGGACGAACCACTGACGTCCCGCACGCCCGGGGAGCCGCCGCCGCCCGCGCAGGGCATCCAGGCGTTCGTCCAGGTGGACAACGATCGCGCGCAGCCCGGCGACGTGGTCCGCGTGTGGGTGAAGGTGCAGATCGGCGGCGAGACCGATGCCCGGCTCGGGAGCTACACGGGCCGGCTCCGGTTCGACCCCTCGGCACTCGACCTGCGGGGCGAGACCGCCATCGACGACGGCATGCGGGTGACCAATCCCGCCGGCGCCGCGCAAGGCGATCTCCGATTCGCCGGTGCCGCGCCCGCCGGCTTCCAGAACCTCACGCTCTACGAGGCCGCGTTCGAGGTCACGAAGCCCGACTACATGGACAAGCTGCGACTGGAGATGGAGGAGGTCTCGGCGGCACTGTCGCTCACGAACCTGACGCCCACCCTGCGGGTGGCGCCGCAGGTCTTCCTGCGGGTGGAGTGAGGCAACCGGCGTGACCGCAGCGTCACGGGGCCCGGGGCGCCACGGAGCGCGCCGCACCGTCCGGATCATCCGGGCGAGCGCGCTGCTGTCCGCGGCACTGATGCCGGCCGGCCTCGCGGCGCAAGGCATCCCGGTCACCGTCGGCGTCGGCGCCATCGAGACCGGCGCGGGAGCGTTCGATCTTCCGATCACGGTGGACATGTCCGGGCGGACCGAGCTGCTGGGCAGCTTCCTGATCACGCTCCGCTGGAACGCGGCCGTGCTGCAGTCCCAGGGCGGCGTCTCCGGGGTGTTCGGCGAGATCACGGTCAACGAAGACTCGGCGGCGGCCGGGGTCCTCCGGCTGACCGGCGTGAATCCGGCCGGCATGGGCGGTCTCATCACGCTTGCCGTGGGCCGGTTCACGGTGCTCGTGGACGATACGACGACGTTCCGGGTCTCGGTCCAGGAGCTGTACGCGGCAGGGACCTTTGCCGACCTCACTCCCGACGCCGTGGCCATCGACCGGCTGTACTGCGGCGCCTCCACCGGTCGGTGGGGAGACGTCAGCGGCGACGGCGCCGTGAACGGCGCCGATGCCCTGATCGTGCTGACCGAGAGCGTCGGCCTGGACGTGTCGCAGTTCGCGATGGGCTTCGGCGACGTGGACGCGAGCGGCGTCCGGAACCCGCGCGATGCGCTGATCATTCTGTCGTTCGCCGTTGGCATCCCGACGACGACGTTCCGCGTGGGCCAGGCCGCGGGTGGCGCCGCCTGCTCGGCCCCGGGGGCGCTGAGCTACGGGATCAACCCGGCGACCGCCGAAGCACTGCCGGGACAGGAGGTCTCGTACTTCGCGTTCGGCCTGGACTCGACCGGCGCCGCGCTCGCGCTCAGGAACGTGACGTGGACCTCCAGCAATCCCGCCGTGGCGAGCGTGGATGCGTCCGGGTTCGCCGCCGCGCTTGGCGCGGGAACGACCACCATCACCGCACTGCAGAACGACACGACGATCGCGACGGGGACGCTCACCGTCACGAATACGCGCCGCACGCACTGGGTGGACGCGCTGGCGATCAACGCCCGGAACCGGCTCGGATCGTCGGCCCATCCGTGGGCTTCGCTCGAAGAGGCGATTCCGCTGGTGGCCGCGGGTGATACCATCCGGCTCCGGCCGGGGCGTCACCTGGGCGCCACGCTCGACCGGCGCCTCACGATCATCGGCGACACCACGGGTGGCGGGGCGCTGCCGCGGCTCGTGCCCGCGAACACCGCCGGGATCCTGGACACCATCCTGGTGCTCACCTCGGCGGGGCGCGTCGAGCTGCGCGACCTGCTGGTGGACACGGCGTATCTCGGCGTGCTGGCCCTGGCCACCGACACGGTGGTCCTGCGCGGGGTCGAGGTGCGCGGTGCGGCGTCCGGGCTCGCGGGCCTCCGGGCGGAGGGCGCGCGGCTGCTGCACGTGGCCCGCTCGAGGATCATCGGGACCCCATCCAGCGATTACTACTACTATTACGCCGCGGACGGTCTCGCGGCATCGAACACCGACCGCCTGGTGATCGACACCAGTACGGTCAGCGATTTCACGAGCGACGGGATCTACGCCATCGGCGTGGACACCATCGTCGTCCGCGGGTCCACCCTGCGCCGCAACGCCGGATCGGGGCTCTCGATCTCGACGCCGGACAGCGCGTCCGCGTCCCGCCTCACGTTCAGCCGCAACCGCGTCGAGCAGAACCCGAACGGCGGCGTGACCGGCGCGTACGTGGCGGAGGCGCAGTTCGATCACAACGTGTTCGTGGGCGGCGGATACGCCCAGGATGGCGTGACGCTCACGGGGCACCGCGCCACGACCGTGGCGTTCCGGGCCGACTCCTTCGACATCCGGCAGGGCGGCTGGCTCTACTTGTCGGACTTCGACAGCCTGCTGATCGACTCGGTGCAGGTGGCGCAGACGGAGTACTACGGCACGCAGATCTACGGCGGTCGCGTGGGCGTGCTCCAGAACAGCGTGTTCCGCGATGTCTGGGATACGGGGGTGTACTTCGGCGGGCGCGGCGTGGATACGTCCAGCTTCGTGCTCCGGAACGCCCAGTTTTTGGGACGGACCGCCTCGGCGGACTACTACTACGACGGCTCCGGGGTGGAAACATACGCTGCCGTGCTGGACGTGGAGGACAGCCGCTTCTCCGGACTGTACTTCGGTCTGTACGGGTCCCAGAGCGCCTTCCAGGTGCGGCGGGCATCGTTCAGTGACATCGGCTACGCCCTGTACGGGCCCTGCCTGGAGCGCACGTCCGCCATCGACTCGGTGACCGTTCGGCGGGCCGCGTACCAGGCGGCCTACCTGTCCGGCTGCGGAAGCACGGGCCGGCCACCCACGCTCGTGATCGACAGCCTCGACGTCGCGGACGCGGAGGAGGGCCTCTACGCCAATGGCATCCCGCGGGCGGAGATCCACCGCTCCCGCTTCCTGAGCGTCCGGGACGGCGTCTCTGTCTTCGGCGACACCATCGTGGTCGACGCGGTCGACGTCGACGTCTACGACGGCTCCGGGATCTCCGTGGCGGCCGACAGCCTGGGCAGCCTCATTGGGTCGACCGTCGCCTGTGCGTTCGACGCGGATGGCGTCGAGGTCGGCGGACCGGGCGCCTGGACGGTGCAGGGCAACGCCGTGACCGGCTCCTGCGATGTGGGGTTCCGGCTCTTCAACTCACGCAACCTGGAGGCGCGGGGCAACAGCGTGACCGGGGCGGGCACGTACGGCATCTACAGCACCCAGGACCTCGCAGGTCGCCACCGGCTGGTGGGCAACACCGTCACGGGTGCCTTCTCCTACGGGAGCATGAGGTTCGGCGCCGCCGTCGGCAACCGGACGGCCACCGTCCTCGTCAGCAACGTGGTGTCCGCGGGGGCAGAGGC
>DAINBS010000184.1:4891-6550 GCA_036732805.1 Gemmatimonadales bacterium
GAGGCCGGCATCTACGTCGACGAGAGCGACACGCTGCTGGTCCGCGACAACACGATCACCGGGATCCCGCGGAGCACGTGCTGCGTCAGCTACGGGGGGGGCATCGTGGTCACCGGCACCGCCCCGGTTGGCGGCGGCGTCGTGGACATCCGGCGCAACCGGCTCACGGGCAACGACCGCGGTCTCGTGCTCGCGCGGTCGTTCCAGGACTCGCTGACGGCGGTCACCGTGGACTCGAACCGGATCGTGGGCTCCGACACGACGGCGATCTTTCTCACGGGCTACTCGCGTCTGCTGGCGCGCCACAACCTGATCGACTCGTCGCGCGCGGTGGGTGTGTTCGTGGACCGGTTCGCGACCGGCACCGCGGACGACACGCTGCGGGTGATGCTGAGCGACAACAACATCACGCGGAACGGTGGGTACGGCGTCTACAACCAGGACGGCACGGGTGGACAGCTGGGGCTGATCGATGCCCGCAACAACTGGTGGGGCGACCCGGCGGGGCCGCGTGGGCTGTACGGCAACGAGGTGTCCGTGACCGGCGACAGCGTCTCGCAGGGCGTGTATTGGAGCCCGGCCCTCACGACGCCGGCGGGCGAGGTGCCGCCAGCGCCGCCGTTCGCGCTGGCTCTCGTGGCCCCGGCCACACGGGTGTCGCGGGGGGGGGCGCGCCGCGCGCCGCGCCCCGGGTTCACCACGCAGCCGGCACGCGACCTCCCGCTGCCGTTCGCGCCTCGGGCGCGGGCCGCCGGCGACGCGTGGGCGTCCATGCTCGCCGCCGCCGACCGGGCGCGCGCCGCCCACTCGGCGCTGCGCCTCGACCGGCTTCGCCAGCGCGAGGTGGACCGCCAGGCCGCGGAGGCGCGGCGGGTGGAGCAGGAGCGCGCGACGCAGGCGCGCCGCATCCGGCTCGCCGGGGAGGAACGGCCATGACACGGCGCCTGATGCTCGGGCTCGTGGCGGCGCTCGGCGTTCCCGCCGCGCTTCCGGCGCAGAACGTCTACCTCGCTCCCGTGGACGGATCGGACACGGCGTTCGCCGTGCCCATCGGCGGGACGCGGGCCGCGCACCTGTACGGGTATACCACCGGGGGCGTGTCGTCCTACTCGATCACCCTGTTCTTCGATACCACGCAGATGCGGATCGTGCAGGCGGAGTCGCTGCCCGGGTACAACCTGTCCTCGCCCATGGTCACGCCCATCGCCAACGGTGCGACCCTCGCGGCGTCGGGCACGGGCTACAGCTTCAGCACGTTCCTCGCGCGCATCACGTTCGAGATGAAGCCGACCGCCACCAGGGGATCGCTGATGTCCCTGCGCGTGAACCAGTGGACCACGCAGGCGGGTGCGACGGTCGCGCCGTGGACCATGACCACCGATATCCTCAACAGCTGTCTCTCCCGCGTGCTCTGGGGCGACCCGGACTCGTCGCTCACGGTGACGGGCCGCGACGCGCTGATCGCGCTCACCAGCGCCGTGCAGCTGCCGGTCAACGGCTTCGATATCGCCGTGGCCGACGTGGACAACGACCGCGCGGTGACCTCGCGCGATGCCCTGCTGATGCTGTCCTACGCGGTCAGCAACCCGCCGTACTACTACTACGAGCGCACCGGCATTCCCGTGGCCGGGGTGTGCGCGCCGCTCGCCGGCGTGCCAA
>DAINBS010000185.1:0-6525 GCA_036732805.1 Gemmatimonadales bacterium
GGACGCCAGCTTCCACGAGTTCCAGCGTTTCGGGATTCTCCGGTTCGGCGAGTGACGCCGCCGGGACGCGCGTCCCCGGCGGTGTCCATGTGCCGTCGCTAGATCTCCTGCACGCCCCAGACCTTGGCGATGTTCTCCCAGGGCATCACGAATGGTCTGGCGAACGGCCGACGCACGGCGTCCAGCGCCTCGCCCCGCACCTCGACGTCGCTCACGCTCGCGGGCCCCAGCCCCACCCGGTGGGCCCACGTGAACGTGGGTACCTCCGATACGCCGATCCCCATGACGTCCGCCGCCACGATGTCGGTCGCCAGCGGGTTTGTTCCCGCGACAATGAGGTTCATCGGCACCAGTCCCCCGAACGTCGGGCCGTTGCCTTCCATGGCCATCGAGGCATCCACGACGGTGAGCCCGAGCCTGCTGGCGCGGACCATGTCGATCGTCTCGAACGCGATGCCCGGTGACTTCGCCCTGGCCGCCTGGTCGTGCAGCCACGACCGCACCGAGTAGTAGATGGTCCCGGGATAGAGGCCGATCAGGTTCTTCATTCCCAGTGTCACGGTGGCGAGCGAGTGGGTCTTCATCATCGGCACGGAGCACAGCAGGTCGGTGTCCGCCACCGACCGGTGCAGCGTGATCTTGTCGAACACGAACCCGTTCGGCACCGCGACCTCGTCCAGCTCCCCCGAATGGAGGTTGATGAGCGGAACCCTCAGCGTCTTGGCCAGATCCGTGTACCCCAGCGTATCGAAGACGTACTGCTGCATGCGGTCGAGCAGGTCGCGGTTGCGCGTCCGGTAGGTGACCATGCCCTGGACGTTGAAGCCGGTTCCCGCGGCCGATCCTTCGCCGATGGAGACGTCCCTGCCGGACCGCTGCATGAGCCGAGCGAGCGCCCGTACCACGCCGGGCTTGGTGGTGAAGGTCGGACCCTCGGCCACCAGGTTGGGCTTGAGCAGGATCCGGTCCTTGCCCTTCGCCACGGTCTCGAGTCCGCCGAGGAGGTCGATGGCCTCCTCGACCGCGAGATCGACTTTGTCGTTCCGGATGCGCACGACGCTGACGACCGGTTTCGTCGTCGGGGGACGGTTCCCGTGGAGGGGCAAGGTCAGACGTCCGGCGGCGGCCCCCATGACCGCGCCGGCGGTGGTGTGCACGAAGTCCCTGCGCGACGGGTGCCCGTGTCTCATGGAATCGTCTCCCCTCGGCCAAGGCCGGATGCGCTCGGTCCCCTCCAGTGCCAACGTAGGGCGCCGGTCGCCGGGAACAACAGGAGAAACGGTAGGCATTCCCGCGCCCTCGGCCGGCGGGCGGGCGGCCCCCGCCGCGTGCGCCTTCCGCCGAATGCGCGGGACGACGCGATGCGCTAGGGCCGCGGGTTGAGCTCCATCATCTTCCGGCGGAAGAAGCTCCCCTGCGGCGTCGGCGTGAAGTCCCAGGCGGCGATCAGCTGCGGCGACCACTCCGGGTCGAAGACCCAGGCGACCCAGGAGATTCCCCGCGCTTCCAGGAAGGCAATGATCGCGTCGCCGTACGCCTCGTCGGCGATGACCGGGATGTGGGCGCCGCGGCTGTCGGCGGACATGAAGCCGAACTCCGTCACCATCACGGGATAGCGCTCGGCCATGAAGCCCCAGTCCGCCTGCCACCGGTCCGGCCACGGCTGAGGCCGCTTCTGCGGGTACGGGTGCGTCACGTAGCCGACGCCGGGGGCGTCGATCGGGTTCGCCGCCGGTTCGGTCAGATCGTAGGCCCAGTCAAACCCGGCCACCAGGGGAATCCCCTGCGCTCCGTGGGCGCGGATCACGTAGATGATCTCCTCCATGTACCCCTTGAACTCTTCCCAGCTGATCCGCCCCAGCGTGCCATTGAACCGAGTGGGCTCGTTGAACAGCTCGTAGAAGGCAACGACGGAGCGGTTTCCGTACCGCGCCGCGATGGCCTTCCAGAACCGCAGCGTCTCGGTCTTCGTGGTGTTGTACATCGGGTGCTGGAACAGCTCGGTGCGAAGGTTGCCAATGACGTGCCAGTCGATGATCACATGGAGGGAGCTTTCCTCGGCCCAGCGCAGCCCGTCGTCCAACAGCGCGAGATACGCCTCCTCCCCCCGCTCCCGCCACGACGCCGGATGCACGGGCAGGCGCACGACGTTCGCGTTCCATCGGATCCGCGCCTCCTCGAACAGCGCGCGGTTCCACCGCCCTTCACGCTCCAGTTTGTCAGGATCGGAGAGCGAGAACCCGCGGAACCTCACCGCCTCCCCGTCCGGCCCGACGAACCGGTTGCCCGCCACGCGGATGAGGGGCAAGGGAGCCGCGTCCTCCTGTCCGGCTGCCCGGGTGGACGTGAGCGCGCCGGAGGCGAGCGCCGCCGCGACGAGGATGGCCGTGCGCCCGATGGCGAGCGCGGCACGCGTCGCGCCGCCCCGAGGGCGGAATACGGAGGGACTCACCATGGACACCAGCATTCTCCCTGCCCGTCCCCTCTGATCGTCCGGCGGTTTCGTCTATCTGAGCCAGACCACGCCCGCCCTCCGGCGTGAGCCGATCGGCATCATGAGTCGGACATGCGGCGTCGCCGGAGGCCCCTGAGAATGTACCGCGTGACACGGGCGTCCCGCGGCGATCCGGCCCGGTGCCATCCGGCGCCTTTGCCCTGGGGGCGCAACATCCGGGTCGCGCCGCCTCACGCTTCCGCGTTGATTTGGAGCCGACTGCTACCCGCCAGCAACGAGGTCTCCGTGTCCGCATTCGCCCCTGCCCTCCAGCGCGCGCTGCATGCGTCCCTTGCTTACCTCGAAGGCCTCGATCACGCGCCGGTCGGGCCGACCGCGAGTCGCGCGGATCTGCTGGCGCGTCTGCGACGTGATCTGAGCGACGACGGAGTCGCTCCGGAAGCCGTCATCGACCACCTGGTGGCCGACGTGGGCGGCGGCCTCATGCGGAGCCCAGGCGGCCGGTTCTACGCCTGGGTGATCGGGGGGTCGGTGCCCGCGGCGCTCGCCGCCGACTGGCTCACGTCCACGTGGGACCAGAACGCCGGCCTCTTTGCCGTCTCCCCGGCCGCGGCCGTGGTCGAGGAGGTCGCGGGCGCCTGGCTCAAGGACCTGCTGGGTCTCCCCGCCTCCGCGGCCTTCGCGCTGGTGACCGGCTGCCAGATGGCCCATTTCGCCTGCCTCGCCGCCGCGCGGAATCACCTGCTTGCCGCGCGCGGCTGGGACGTGGAGCGGCGCGGCCTGGTTGGAGCGCCGCCCATCCGCGTGCTCACCAACGACCAGTACCACAGCACCCTGCCTCGTGCCCTGCGGCACCTGGGGCTCGGCACCGACGCGCTGGTCACGGTCGCGGCGACCGACCAGGGAGGGCTCGATCCCGCGGCGCTCGAGGAGGCGCTTCGGACGTCACCTGGCGCCGCGACGATCGTGCATCTCCAGGCCGGCGACATCAACACCGGCGTGTTCGAGGACTTCCCCGCCCTGATCCCCCTGGCGCGGGCCCATGGTGCCTGGGTGCACGTGGACGGTGCGTTCGGGCTATGGGCCGCCGCGAGCCCCCGCCACCGGGCACTCGTCGCCGGCGTGGCCGACGCCGACTCCTGGGCCACCGACGGCCACAAGTGGCTGAACGTCCCCTATGACTGCGGCTATGCCTTCGTCGCTCGGCCCGAGGCCCTGCGCGGGGCCATGTCGGTGCGCGCGAGTTACCTCACGCACGCATCCGAGGCTCGCGACCAGATGGACTGGACGCCGGAGTTCTCACGCCGGGCGCGCGGGTTCGCGACGTACGCGGCCATCCGCCAGCTCGGTCGCCGGGGCATCGCTGATCTCGTGGACCGCTGCTGCGAGCACGCCCACGCCCTGACCACGCGGATCGGTGCGCTCGACGGCGCCGAGTTGCTCTGGGAACCCATCATCAACCAGGGGCTGGTGCGGTTTCCGTCCCCCAGGCCCGGCGCGACGCCGGCGGACCACGACCGCCGCACGGACGAGGTGATCGCCGCCGTGACCGCGACCGGCGAGGCCTTCTTCAGCGGCACCACGTGGCGGGGCATGCGCTGCATGCGCATCTCGGTGAGCGGCTGGATGACCACCACCCAGGACGTGGTCCGCGTGGTCGAGGCGGTGCGGAGGGTGCTCGGGGAGAGACCAGAGTAGAGGGGCAGAGGGGCAGAGGGGCAGTGAGGGCAGAAAGGCAGAGAAGAGGGGCAGGAGGGGCACAGAGAGGAGAAGAGGCAGGAAGGGCTGGAGCCCTCCCCCTCGCGTGAATCCCCTTTATAGGACATCTTAGGCCGTCGCCCCGACATCACCCCAACGGACATGACCCAATGCGCCTGCAAGGCAGGCTCGATTGAGCCTGTTGCCTGTACCATGCTGCACCAAGGAACCCATGGTCGATTCGGCCCGTTCCAAGACGATCGGCGCGGCGCGCCTGTCACGCCGCATCCCTTCCCATCCGATGGCACAGGCGGGGGTGGCACTCGTCTCAGTCCTCCTGCTGCTCGCTCCAACCCGGGCGACTCCGCCGGTCCCTGAGCGCCCGGTGGTGGCCCCCAACGACAACCGGATACCGGCCGGCCGGATGGACGGCGACACGCTCCGGCTGTCACTCGTGGTACAGATGGCGGACTGGTTCCCCGGCGACCCGGCCGGGGCGTCCGCCGCCGTCGCGGCGCTCGCTGAAGAGGGCAAGGCGCCGCAGATCCCCGGCCCGCTGATCCGCGTGCCCCAGGGCACGATCATCGACGTCTCCCTGCGGAACGGTCTGCCCGACTCGACCATCCACGTCGTGGGGTTGCGCACCGGACGGGGGAAGGCCGATTCGAGCGTGACGCTGGCTCCCGGCGCCCGGACGCGGCTCACCTTCGCGGCGGACGCGCCGGGCACGTACCTCTACGGCGCCCAGCCCGGCGCGCTCGACCGCGATCGCGAGCGGGAAACGGCGTACGGCGCGTTCGTCGTGGATCCGGCCGGTGGGTCGCCGCCCGACCGGGTGTTCGTGATCAACATCTGGAGCGACCCGGTGGACTCCGTCACCTGGCGCGAGGCCCTCACCATCAACGGCCGCTCGTTCCCGTACACCGAGCGCATCGCGGCCACCGTGGGCGACTCGGTGCGCTGGCGCTGGGTGAACGCGTCCCTCCGTCCACACCCGATGCACCTGCACGGGTTCTACTTCCGCGTGGACGCCAAGGGCGGGGCGCAGGCCGACACGGCCTACGCTCCCGACGCCCGCCGCCTGGTGGTCACGGAGAACATGCTCCCCTTTTCGACCATGCGCGTCGCGTGGCGGCCCCACCGCGAGGGCAACTGGCTGTTCCACTGCCACATCGCATACCACGTACTCCCGGAGGCGCAGCTCGACGCGCCGCCACCCGAGGCGCACGCGCACACCTCACCGAACTTCGAGGAGCACATGGCGGGCCTCGTGCTGGCGCTCGTCGTGGCACCATCGCCGGAGGGGACCGTGGCCGACCCGCCGCCCACGCGTCACCTGCGGATGGTCGCGCAGGAAGGACGGCCACGGGGCCGCGCGCCCCGGGCCCTGAGCTACGTGATCGCCGAGGACGGGTCCGAGCCCGCGCCGGATTCCGTGGACATCCCGGGCCGGGTGCTCCTGCTCACGCGGGGGGAGCCCACGGCTGTCACGGTCGTGAACCGCCTGCCCGAGCCGACCGCCATCCATTGGCACGGCCTCGAGCTGGAGAGCTACTCCGACGGCATGGCGGGCTGGAGCGGGATCGGCCCGCGCGTCGCACCGCCCGTTGCCCCGGCGGACTCGTTCGTCGCCCACCTCACGCTGGAGCGGGCGGGCACGTTCATCTACCACACGCACATCAACGACCTGGAGCAGCTCACCTCGGGGCTCTATGGAGCCATCGTGGTGCTCGAGCCGGGCGAGCGGTTCGACTCGTCGCGGGATCACGTCTACGTGGTAGGGGTCGACGGGCCGGACGACAGCCCACCGCACTTCGTGTTGAACGGCGACTCCCTGCCCCGGCCCGCGGAGTTCCGCGCGGGTGTCGCGCACCGGCTGCGGTTCGTGAACATCGGGATGGCCAACCGGGTGCGGTTCACGATGTTGCGGGACTCGACCGTCGTGACCTGGCGGGCGCTCGCGGTCGACGGCGCCGACCTGCCGCCCTCGCAGGCCAGGGTGCGCCCCGCGGTCCTCATGCTGTGGGTGGGCCAGACGGCCGATTTCCTGTTCGAGCCGCCCGGCCCCGGCGTCTACCGTCTGGCACTCACGGGCTTCACCCCGTCGAGGCAAGACGGGTTTCCGGTACTCGAGCAGCGGATCGTCGTGCGTTAGCCGTTCGCCGTTAACCGTTGGCCGTTAGCCGTTAGCCGTTAGCCGTTCGCCGTTGGCCGTTGGTCGTTGGCCGTTAGCCGTTAGCCGTTAGCCGTTAGCCGTTAGCCGTTAGCCGTTGGAAATTAGTCATTGGTCATTGGTCATTGGTCATTGGTCATTGGACATTGGTCATTGGACATAGGACATTGGTCATTCAAGAGGTACAGCCATGGCAGTC